>JAQBZY010000392.1 GCA_027620395.1 Pseudomonadota bacterium | reverse complement strand
CTACACCGGACTTGGCGCGGCGATACCATTGGCCCGGGCCGGACGGAGGGTCGTGGTGCTTGAGCGCGACCGGCCGGGCGACGGTGCATCCAGCCGCAACGGCGGCATCACCAGCGGCAATATCCGGCATTCGTATTCGGGTTTGGTGAAGAAGTATGGCCCCGAACTCGGCAAGGCGGTTTATCTCGAGGGCGTCGCGGCCCGGGAAGATCTGTTCCGTTTTATCGATGACGAGCGGATCGATTGCGATTTTCAGCGCTGCGGCCGTTTCACCGGTGCCATGAACGCCGAGGTTTTCGCCGGCATGGCAAAGGAAGCCGATGTGGTCCGGCGCGATCTCGGCATCGATACGCAACTTGTCGAACGGTCCGCTCAGACAGACGAGCTCGGCAGCGATCTATATCACGGCGGCATCATCCGCGACGACATCGGCGGCGTGCATCCGGCCAAACTGCACCGGGGGCTATTGAACGTCGCCAAAGCCGCCGGCGCCGTCGTGCTTGGCCGCACACCGGTCGAGGGAATCCGCCGCGACGGAAACCGGTTCGAGGTCGCGACGCCGAAGGGGCGGATTTCCGCCGGCGATGTCGTCGTCGCCACCAACGGCTACACCGACGGGGGCTTGCCGTGGTTGCGCCGGCGCGTCGTGCCGGTGATTTCGGAAATGATCGCCACCGCGCCCTTGAGCCCCAACCTAATGCGGGTGCTGATGCCGAAAGGCCGGATGTGTGGCGAATCGCGCCACATTGGGCATTATTACCGGCCGTCGCCGGACGGCACCCGGATATTGCTCGGCGGCCGGCGCTACGCCGATGATAAATCGCAAGCCATCGCCCGATTGAAACGAGGTCTGGTCGAAATTTTCCCGGACCTCACCGACGTTGCTTTGGACCATCACTGGTTCGGCTTCGTCGCTTTTCCCATGGACGAACTGCCGAAATTGGCGATGCACGACGGCGTCCACTATGCCGCCGGGTTTTGCGGCTCGGGTGTGGTTTGGGCCAGATGGATGGGGCAAAAAGCGGCGCTCAGGATACTAGGCGACGACGCCGGCAAAAGCGCCTTCTCCGAGCGGCCATTCCGGGCGATTCCGTTCTTCAACGGCAATCCCTGGTTCCTGCCGGCGATGATGGCCTGGTACCGTTACAAGGACCACACCGGCAAGGCGAAATGAGCGGCCGAGGCGGTCACTCCGCCGCTTGCTTCAACATCTCGCGGGCAATGATCAACTGTTGAATCTGCGAGGTGCCCTCGTACAAGCGATACAGCCGGACGTCGCGATAGAACCGTTCGATGCCATAATCCGCGATGTACCCGGCGCCGCCGTGAATCTGCACTGCCCGGTCGGCGACCCGGCCGACCATCTCGGAACAATAATATTTGCAGATCGCGGCCTCCTTGGTGATGGTCTCGCCCAAATCCTTGCGCCTGGCGGCATCCATCACCATCGCCTTGGCGGCGTATAGCTCTGTCTCGCAATCGGCCAGCATCGCCTGCACAAGCTGGAAATCGGCGATTGGCTTGCCGAACTGCTTGCGCTCCCTGGCATAGCGGACGCTGTCCGATATCAGGCGCTCGGCATTGCCGATGCACATCCCCGATATGGTCAGTCGGCCCCGATCCAGAACCTTCATCGCGGTCTTGAAACCCTGTCCTTCGACGCCGCCGATCAAGGCGTCGGCGGGAACGCGGCAATTGTCGAAGATGACATCGGCGACGTGAGCGCCCTGCTGCCCCATCTTCTTGTAACGGGGACCGAGCGAGAGCCCCGGCGCGCCGGCCTCAACCAAGAACGCGGAGATGCCGCCGGCGCCCTTGTTGGCTGGATCGGTCCGGGCCATGACCGTGAACAGGCCCGCCGACGGCGAATTGGTGATGAAGCGTTTGGTGCCGTTGAGCACGTACTCGTTGCCGTCCATCCTGGCGGTGGTCCTGAGCGACGCCGCGTCCGATCCGGAATCGGGTTCGGTCAATGCGAACGAGCCGACGATGTCACCGGCCGCCAGCTTCGGCAGGTATTTGTTCTTTTGCTCCGGCGTGCCGTCGATGACGATGCCCTGGCTGCCGATGCCGTTGTTGGTGCCGAATACCGAGCGGAATGCCGGCGAGGTGTGACCGAGCTCGATGATGACCCGGACTTCCTCATCGACACTCAATCCAAGGCCGCCGAATTCTTCCGGGATCGACAATCCGAACAGGCCGAGCCCGCGCATCTCGTCGATCACGTCGTCCGGCACCTTATCGTCGTCGCCGACGCTGGCCTCGATCGGGATCAGCCGCTCGCGGACAAAACGGCGGACGGTTTCTAGCAATTGATCCATCGTTTCCGTGTCGATCGCCATGGCTGCATCCTTCCAATGAGATACAATTCTATTAGTCGTCGAGCTTCGGCACCACCAGGCAATCGAGCGCCACGCCGCCACGGCCCTTTTCCAACACCACGAAAGGATTGACGTCGATGCTGGCGAGCTGATCGGCGTGGCGGACGGCAAACTCGGACAGCGCGGACAGCGCGGCAGTGAGTGCATCGATGTCGGCGGCCGGTCGGCCGCGAGTGCCCGCAAGAATTCGATAGCCTTTGGTTTCTTGGATCATCGCCAGCGCCTCATCTTTACCAAACGGCGCCAGGCGAAACGACACGTCCTCGAAGATTCCGACGAAAACGCCGCCCAATCCGAACATCACGGCCGGCCCGA
Organism: Pseudomonadota bacterium; assembly: GCA_027620395.1. GTDB lineage: Bacteria > Pseudomonadota > Alphaproteobacteria > Rhodospirillales > Casp-alpha2 > JAQBZY01. Next base: position 77 of record JAQBZY010000392.1, on the reverse strand, counting down.
ACACCGGATCGATCTGGACACCCAAAATCGTCTCGATGCCGCCGGCGAGCATCTGAGCGACAATAATCCCGTCGACG
>JAQBZY010000391.1 GCA_027620395.1 Pseudomonadota bacterium | reverse complement strand
CGGGCACGATCTCGAGACCACCAGTTATCCGTTATGGACGCTCGACCGGGAAACCGTGTCGCAGTTAGCCGAAGAGGGCGGTTGCGTCGCGCCGACCGGACCAGCGGGCTCGATGCTGATGTTCTCGTCGTTGCTGGTGCACGCCAGCCCACCCAACATTTCGCCGTTCGGGCGCACTATCGTCTATCTGTCGCTCTGTCATGTCGACAACCACATCCGCAAGTTCCAACGCGCCGAATGGATCGCGCACCGCGACTTCACGCCGATCGAGGCCTTGGCCGACGACTGCCTTTCGGAATTGGTGCCGGCGTCCAGCGCCGCCGCCGAATGATCTAGGATAGGAACATAGAATGTATTTCCACGCTGATCTGGCGGCCCGCGCCGCCGCCAATAAACCGGTCCGGGTCGCGCTGATCGGTGCCGGCAAGTTCGGTTCCATGTTCCTGAGCCAGGTGCCGACGACGCCGGGCCTGACCATTGCCGTGATTGCCGATTTACGCCCCGACGCCGCCCGTGCCGCGTGCCGCACCGTCGGCTGGAGCGAGGAGCGGATTGCCGCCACCCGGTTCGTCGATGACGCTGTCGCCGCCATCGGCGCCGACGACGTCGACGTGGTGATCGAGGCGACCGGTCATCCGCCGGCCGGCGTCAAACATGCCCGCGCCGCCTTCAAGGCCGGCAAACACATCGTCATGGTCAACGTCGAGGCTGACGTTTTGGCCGGGCCGTTGCTGGCGATCGAGGCCAAATCGGCCGGCGTCGTCTATTCGATGGCTTATGGCGATCAGCCGGCGCTGACCTGCGAATTGGTCGAGTGGGCCAGATCCTGCGGCTTCGAGGTCGTCGCCGCCGGTAAGGGCACCAAGTATCTGCCGATCTATCACGCCTCGACGCCCGATACCGTCTGGGACCATTACGGCCTCACCGCCGAACAGGCCAAGGCCGCCGGCATGAACTCGAAGATGTTCAACTCGTTTCTGGACGGCACCAAGTCGGCGCTCGAGATGGCGGCCATCGCCAACGCCTGCGAGCTCTCGCCGCCGACCGACGGCCTCGCGTTTCCGCCCTGCGGCATGGACGATCTGGCGCACGTTTTGCGCCCCAAGCCGGAAGGCGGTCAGCTTGAGCTCAAGGGCCAGGTCGAGGTGGTCTCTTCCATGGAACGTGACGGTCGGCCGGTGGCCAAAGATCTCCGCTGGGGTGTCTATGTGGTGATTGAGGCGCCGAACGATTACGCGGCGCAGTGCTTCCGCCAGTACGGCATGAACACCGACAAGTCGGGCCGCTATTCGGCGATGTTCAAACCGTTCCATCTGATCGGATTGGAACTCAATATCTCGGTGCTGTCGGCCGGCCTGATCGGCAAGCCGACCGGCGCCACCACCGGATTTAGGGGCGACGTCATCGCCACCGCCAAGCGCGATCTTGCCGTTGGCGAAGTATTGGACGGCGAGGGCGGCGCCACGGTTTGGGGCAAGCTGCTGCCGGCGGCGCGCTCGCTGGAGATGGGCGGACTGCCGATTGGCTTGGCGCACGGTGTCAAATTAAAGCACCCGATACAGGCCGGCCGTTCGGTCACGTGGCGCGACGTCGAATTCGATGCCAAGGACGCCACCGTCAAGGTCAGGCTCGAAATGGAGCAGCGGTTCCGCAAGGAATTCCAGGCGGCGGCGGAGTAGGCGCCCGGCGGTTCGGCGGACCTCATCCTTCGAGACGCGGTGGTGCCGCTCCTCAGGATGAGGCTTTTTCAATTCATGTGTCCTCATCCTGAGGAGCCCGCGTGGCGGGCGTCTCGAAGGATGGGCGCCTTTTCTTAGCGTTTCGAAAGTGGCTTGGTCGCCTTGTCGAGCCAAGCCTTGGTCGGACGATCGACGTGTTTGGCGAGCGCGGTCCTGACCTCGGCGTGATATCCATCAATCCATGCGATTTCGGCCGGTGACAATAGCTTCGGATCGATCAGGGTGTGGTCGATCGGGGCCAGGGTCAGGGTCTCGAAACTCAATAGCCTCCGCTCGGCGCCCTTCGGCGGCTTGACGGTCACGACCATGACCAGGTTTTCGATCCGGATGCCATAGGCGCCGGCCTTGTAGTAGCCGGGCTCGTTCGAGACCACCATGCCGGGCTGCAATGGCGTTGTGCCGGGCATCTTGGAAATTCGTTGCGGCCCTTCATGGACGCCCAAATAACTGCCGACGCCATGCCCGGTGCCGTGATCGTAATCGAGACCGGCCTCCCAAAGTGGCTTCCGGGCCAGACAATCCAACTGCGAGCCGCTGGTCCCTTCCGGGAACACGGCTTTGGCCAGCGCGATATGGCCCTTGAGGACGCAGGTGAACCGATCGCGCATTTCGGCGCTCGGTTTTCCGATGGCGATGGTGCGGGTCACGTCGGTGGTGCCGTCGAGGTATTGGCCACCGGAATCGATCAAGAACAGCGACCCCTTTTTCAGTTTGGCATTGGTTTTTTTGTCGGCGCGGTAATGCACGATGGCGCCGTGCGCGCCGGCGCCGGCGATGGTGCCGAAGCTTGGCCCTTTATAAAGCGGTTGCAGGGCGCGAAATTCAGCCAGCTTGTCGGCGGCCTCGATCTCGCTGAGCCGGCCCTTGACCGCCTCCTTGTCGAGCCAGGCCAGGAAGTGGACCAGTGCGGCACCGTCGCGGCGGTGCGCGTTGCGCATGCCGGTACGCTCAAGCTTGCCTTTACAGGCTTTGGCCAGCGAGCAGGGATCGGCGGCATTGATCCCCTCGGCGCCGGCTCCGGTAAGCGCACGAGCGATG
>JAQBZY010000390.1 GCA_027620395.1 Pseudomonadota bacterium | reverse complement strand
CAAGAACGCCATGACACTCGGCATGGGGCGGGACTTGGGGCGGGCGATCGAAGATTTCGCCGCCGATGACAGCATCCGCATCGTGGTGATTTCCGGCGAGGGCGGCGAGGCGTTCTGCGCCGGCGCCGACATTTCCGAGTTCGAAAAGAATCGCTCCGGCGAAGAGGCCGTTAAAATCTACAACGAGTCCGTCGAGCGCTCGACGCTATTGTTTAGGACCATTTCCAAGCCGACCATCGCCAAGATCGAAGGCCCCTGCGTCGGCGGCGGCGTCGGCATCGCGGTTTGCTGCGATTTGCGGATCGCCGCCGAAGACGCCATCTTCGCCATTCCCGCCGCCAAGCTCGGCCTCGGTTACCGGGTCGACGGCCTGAAGCCGTTGGTCGATCTGGTCGGCCCGTCTTTCGCCATAGAGCTGTTCTACACGGCGCGCAAGTTCACTGCCGCCGAAGCCTTGGGCATGGGGCTGGCCAACCGCGTGACGCCGAAGGCGGAGTTGAACGATTACGTCGAGAAGTATCTCTCGACCATCGCCGGCAACGCACCCTTGACGGTGAAAGCGGTAAAAGTCGTGGTGCAGGAATGCTTGAAGGACGACGCTGATCGCAATCATGCGCTTTGCGCCTCGGTCGTCGACGACTGCTTCAAAAGCGAAGATTACGTCGAAGGCCGACGCGCCTTCATGGAAAAGCGAAAGCCCGCGTTCAAGGGCCGCTGAGGGCGTCATGGCCACCAAGCCGACCGCTCTCACACCGTTCGCCGAATTCACGGCGTCGATGCCGGCGCGGCCGTTGCCGGACGCGGTCCTGCATGCCGCCAAGCGCTGTGTGCTCGACTGGTTCGGCGTGACCTTGCCGGGCGGCGCCGTGCCGCCGGCGAGCCTGATGCTAAATGCCTATTCGGACGTCATCGGCCGAGGCTCGGCCCGGCTATATCCGAGCGGCCGGACGACGGATGCCAGAACTGCGGCGCTGATCAACGGCGCCGCCTCGCATACCATCGAATTCGACGACATCTATCGGGACGGCATCTACCATCCGGGCGTGCCGGTGATTTCGGCGGCGCTTGCCGTCGCCGAAGCGCGCCGGCTTTCCGGAGAAGCCCTGTTGCGCGGTGTCATCGCCGGCTACGAGGTCTCGAACCGGATCGCCGCCGCCGTCAATCCGGCGCACTATGCGTTCTGGCACACCACCGGCACCGTCGGCACCTTCGGCGCCGCCGCCGCCGCCGCCGCGTTGCTTGGCTGCAACGCCACGCAAGCTTTGCACGCGCTGGCCAACGCCGGCACCTTGGCCGCTGGCTTGCAGCAGGCGTTCCGGGCCGAAGCCATGGCCAAGCCGATGCACGGCGGACACGCCGCCGACACCGGCGTCATGACGGCGCTGGCCGCCAAGGCCGGCGTCACCGGCGCCGCCGACATATTGGACGGCGAACGCGGTTTTGGCGCCGCCATGTGCAAGTATCCGGATTGGGACGCCGCCGCCCAGGGATTGGGCGAGGACTGGACGGTGACCCGGATTACGGTCAAAAACCATTCCGCCTGCGGCCACGCGCACGCCGCCATCGACGCTGCCATGGAATTGCAGGCCGAGCACAAATTCGCCGCCGGCGAGGTCGAGCGGATCGACGCCGGATCTTACGGCCCGGCTGTCGAGATCGTCGGCTCGCAGACGCCGACGACGGAATTCGAAGCCAAGTTCAGCCTGCCCTACTGTGTCGCCGCCGGACTTTCCATCGGCACCGTCAGGATGGCCGCGTTCACGCCGGAACGAATCTCCGATCCGGATATCCTAGCGCTCGCCAAGCGGGTCTTCGTTTCCAAGGACGAGGCCTGCGACCGGGCGTTCCCGAAAAAACGCTCGGCCACGGTCAGGATCGCGCTCAAGGACGGCCGGACATTGGAACGGCACGCACCGACCCGAAAGGGCGACCCCGACGCGCCGCTTAGCGACGCCGATCTTTCCGACAAATTCCGCGATCTCGCTGGCGCCATCATCGGCAATGCGGCGGCGCTTGAGTTGGAAGAACGCGTCTGGGCCCTGGACCGGATGGATAGCGTCGCCGATCTTTGGGCCGGCTTCAGGGACGCCGCCGAGTGAGCGTCCGGATCGGTCTTTTGGGCTTCGGCGAGGTCGCCAGGGTCTTCGCGGAAGGCTTCGTTGCCGGCGGTGCCACCGTCACCACCTATGTCCGCAATCCTAAGCCACCGCTTTCCGGCGTCCGGCAGCTAACCGACCCGGCCGAACTCACCGCCGCGTCCGACGCCGTTCTGTCGTTGGTGACGCCACCCAATGCCGAGGCGGTCGCAAAGATGGTCGCCCCCCATCTGACGTCGCGGCATCTATATATCGACTTCAACTCCGTCGCGCCGGAAAGCAAGATCGGTATCGGCAACATGACCGAGGCCAAGGGCGCCAGGTATGCCGAGGCCGCGATCATGGGCGCGGTGCCGACGTTCGGCATCAAGGCACCGGTGATCCTTTGTGGGCCGCACGCGGCGGAAGCACTGGCATTACTGAAGCGCTTCGGTTTCGAGGCCGAGGACATCGGCCCCGAGCCCGGCAAGGCGTCAGCCGTCAAGATGTTCCGCTCGATCATCATCAAGGGCATCGAGGCGTTGTTGCAGGAATGCGTCTTGGGCGCCGAACGTTACGGCGCCGCCGACCGGGTGCTGACCAGTCTGACCGAGACTTACGGGACCATCGACTGGAACCATCTGGCGTCGTTTTTGATCGGGCGCAGCGCCATCAACGGCCAGCGCCGCGCCGACGAAATGGACG
>JAQBZY010000389.1 GCA_027620395.1 Pseudomonadota bacterium | reverse complement strand
ATCGGAATGGCGGGCGATCAATCCGTCCAATCTGGGCATCAGCCATTTCGCGGCCAGGCTCGGCGCGGCGACGATAGTGAGGATATTCTTTCTGGCGCCGGCGGCGGCAATGCCCTCGGTCGCCGCCGCCAGTCGTTGCAACCCGTCCCGGACACGGCGCCAGTAGATATCGCCGGTGTCGCTGAGCAACAGCCGCCGGCCATGCCGATGGAACAAGCGAACGCCGAGCATGTTTTCAAGATTGCCGATCTGATGACTGACGGCCGAGGGCGTGACGTTGAGCTCGTCCGAGGCGGCCTTGAAGCTGCCGAGCCGGGCCGCCGCCTCGAAGGCCCGGAGCGCGTTCATGGGCGGGATCAGAGGGATGGACATGCCGTCATCTTAGATGAAAATAATTCATCTTGGGAGTGAAAACTCGGCGTTTTGAATTGGCCGACATGCTTGCTAAAGATTACCCATCATCCTATGGACAACAAGCCGTAGGCGTCAGCGTTTCCCCATTTGGAGTGAATCAAGCTCATGCAAAATGACCGTTTCGGAAACCCCTACGCGCCAGGGCTCAACTACGCTAGGGGCGCGCTGCTGCCGGAAACCGCTGACGATATCGTCAAGCTCAAGACCGCCTGGGCGCATATCCGCCGCCGCCGCGACAAGATGGGCGCAGATTCGGTCTATCTTCTGAGCGGGTTGGAGCGGAATTTACAACTGGACGAGGTCGATCTGTCGATCATGGACGATGAGATCGCGTCGGCGCTTTTTACCGACGAGTTGACCGAGCGCGGGCTCGAGCATTTGGGCGGCACGCCTGACAAGCACGATATCTTCGTCTTCAATCGGCTGACGGCGGCATTGCTGACCGCCGCCGACGTGATGATCCATGAAGGTGACACCGTCATCGGCGTCGCGCCGAGCTACAGCCACCCGGCCGTCAAGCGCGCCGTGGCGCACGGCGGCGGCAACTTCACCGATTGCGCCGGGCTTGGTGCCTTCAAGGAAGCAATGAGCGCGGCCAAAAAAGTCGATACCGTCTTTATCACGCGCCTCGCCGTCACCTACGAGGTGCTGGCCGAGGCCGATCTCCGCGAGGTCGTGCGCATTGCCCGGGACCGTGGCGCCAAGATCATCGTCGACGATGCCGGCGGCGCCCGAGTTGGGCCGGCCTGCTTCGGGCAGCCGAAGACGCTTGAGCTCGGCGTCGATATCGGCGCCACCGGGCTCGATAAATACGGCACCACTGGCCCCCGGCTCGGGCTCTTGGGCGGCGACAAGGAGTTGGTGAAGAAAATTCGCGCCCGGGCCTACGAGCTGGGCGTCGAGGCGCGGCAGATGCTTTATCCGGCCGTGGCGCAAAGTCTCCGCGACTATAGCGCCGACAAGGTTCGCGAGCGGGTCGCGTTGACCAAGGAAGTCGGCAAGCACCTGAAAAATCTTTTGGGCGATAATCGGGTCATGGAAACACCGGTGATCGTGCAACTGGCCGCCGACGACATTCTGGAAATGGCCATGGAACGGGGCGGCATCAAGCAAGCGCCCTGCGTTCCCTACGAGGCGACGGCCGGCCTGGCAATGCTGATGCTCCGGGACTTCGGCATCGTCAGCGTGCACTTCGCCGGCTTGCCGCCGGGCACCGCGGCGCTGATGATCAAGTTCGTGCCGCCGGACGTCGTCGAACGCTTCGGCGGCCCCAAGGCCATCGCCGAGGCCGTCGACAAATCCTTGGATGTCCTGGCCGATGTGATGAAAAAGAAGAACGGCCTGCAAGAGCTGCTGCTGGCGGCTTAGTCGAGGTTGCTTTTAAAACTATTTCGTCATTTTCGACCAGCGGGAACCCAGAATTACCACCGGGACACCTGGGTCCCCGCTGTCGCGGGGATGACGGTCGGGGCCTGGAGTCCAATGTTGCGGGCATTCAGTCGTCGGCGCGAACGCGGCGCCCCCTCACCTAGCCTCTCCCCCACGAAATGGGGGAGAGGAACTTTCGGATCAGATGCCGTGCTATCTCTCTCCCCCAGCAAGGGGGGGCTAGGTGAGCGTTTCGCGTTTTAATCGTCAGACCGGACGCGGCCGCGCGTACTTTTGACGGCACTTTGCCGCTTCTTGCCCTCGAGCCGACGTTGCTTCGACGCCTTCGGCGGTTTCGTTTTGCGGCGCAGCTTCGGCGGCTCCGCCGCCGCCGCGATCAGGGCAACCAACCTCGCTTGGGCATCGTCGCGGTTTTGGTCCTGGGCGCGGAATCGGTTAGCCGTGATGACGATGACGCCGGCCCCTGTCATCCGCCGCCCGGCCAACGCCTTCAGCCTAAGAAAGACCGCGTTCGATAACGCCGCCGAGTGCCTGGCATCGAAGCGAAGCTGCACCGCCGACGCCGTCTTGTTGACGTTCTGGCCGCCGGGCCCGGGCGAGCGGATGAATTTTTCCTCGATTTCGGCGTCGTCGATGACGATTTCGGGGGCGTTATCGGGCACGATTCTGATCATCGGCGGGTTGTAGCACTTTCGGGTGTTTGGCGTGGCCAATAAATAATTCTCCGGCCCGGTAAAAAATCCCCCTGCCCCTCGCATGGCCCTCTCGGAAACAAAAACGGGAGGCGGACATGGTGGCACGGGTCGGCACGGTGGCGTTCCAGGGCATCGACGTCACCGACGTCGACGTCCAGGTCGAAATGTCGGCCGGCGCGTTTGGTTTCACCATCGTCGGACTGCCCGACAAGGCCGTCGGCGAAAGCCGGGAACGGGTCCGCGCGGCCCTCAATTCGTTGGGCCTGTCGCTGCCGCCAAAGCGGATCACGGTC
>JAQBZY010000388.1 GCA_027620395.1 Pseudomonadota bacterium | reverse complement strand
CGGCGCTGGGTGTTGCCGCTGATTGCCGGGATCGTTTTCGGCGCTGCTGGCGGCGGCGCATGGTGGGCGGTGTCCAATGGCAAGGTGGCGAGGGCTGTCGATGCCGTAAAATGGTCGGCGGTCGCGGCCACGGCGTCGCTCGGATTTCAGGTTGACGAAGTGATGGTCAGCGGCCGACGCGAGACGCCCAGGGACGACCTGATCGCGGCTCTCAACGTTGCCCGCGGGGCGCCGATCTTGGGCGTCAACATTGACGACGCCAAGGCCCGGGTCGAGAAACTGCCGTGGATCAAGGCGGCGACGGTTGAGCGGATGCTTCCCGACACCTTGCTGGTCAGCATTGTCGAGCGCGAGCCGCTGGCGTTGTGGCAAAAAGACGGTGCGCTGCATCTGATCGATGCCGATGGCGTGGTGATCCTGAGCAGGAAGCTGGAACCGTTCCGCGATCTTCTCGTCGTCGTCGGCGACGGTGCCGAAACGCGCGCCGCAGAGTTGCTTGCATTGCTTGGAACCCAGCCTGAATTGATGCGCTACGTCCAGGCCGCGAGTTGGGTCGGCGGTCGGCGGTGGAATCTGCATTTGCACGGCAATATCGATGTCCGGATGCCGGAACAGGACGCCGCCAAGGCGTGGGTCCGCCTCGCCGAATATCAGAAATCGCACAAGGTGCTCGAGAAGGACGTATCGGTTCTGGATCTGCGGATACCGGACCGGCTGATCGTCAAGACCGGCCCCAATGGTTCCGGCAACGGACAGGAAACATGAAGACGCATCGGGGGAGGTTCGATCGATGAAACGTAACGGCACGCCCTTAAAGGCGAAGTCGGGACTGGTCGCGGCGCTTGATGTCGGCTCGACGAAGATCTGCTGCCTGATCGCCAAACCCAAAGTCGACCGAGGCCCCTACGGCGACAGCGGCCCGAAAGTCGTCGGCATCGGCAACCTGAAGAGCCAGGGGATCAAAAACGGCACCGTCGTCGATCTCGAGGCCGCGGAGCAGGCGATCCGCGCCGCCGTCGAGCGGGCCGAACAAATGGCCGGCGACAATATCGACAAGGTGGTGGTCAACATTTCCACTGGTAAGCCGGTATCGAAACTGATCGCCTGCGAGGTCTCGATCGGCGGTCACAGCATCTCCGGTAACGACCTGAAGCGGCTCCTTGATCCGGCGGCGCTTCTCCGCGACACACCTGAAGGCCGTGACGTCATTCACCGCATTCCGGTCGGCTTCACCGTCGACGGCACCCGGGGTGTGCGCGATCCGATCGGCATGTTCGGCCAGACGCTCGGCGTCAACGTCAATGTGGTCACCGCGGCCAGTGGCCCGGTCCGCAATCTACGTGCCGTCATCGGGCGGTGTCATCTGAACGTCGGCGCCGAAATGCTGTCACCGCTGGCCTCCGGTCTCGCGTGCTTGGTCGAGGACGAGAAGCGGATGGGCTCGGTGTGCATCGATATCGGCGGCGGCACTACCGGAATATCGGTGTTCTTCGATGGCGAGATGGTTTTCGCCGATGTGCTTTCGGTTGGCGGCGCGCATGTCACCAGCGATATCGCCCGCGGCCTGTCGACGCCGTTTACCCACGCCGAGCGGATGAAGACGCTTTATGGCACTTGCCTGCCGTCCAGTTCGGACGACGGCGAAATCATCCAGGTGCCGCTGGTTGGCGAAGACGACGAAACCGGCATCGTGCAGGTGCCGCGCTCGATGCTGGTCGGCATCATCAGGCCTCGGATCGAGGAGATATTCGATCTGGTGCGCGGAAGCCTGGAAGCGGCCGGTTTCCTGCGCCTTGCCGGGCGGATCGTGCTCACCGGCGGCGGCAGCCAGTTGACCGGCAGCGGCGAGATGGCGTCGAAGATTTTCGGCAATCATGTCCGAATCGCCGGCCCGAGGCCGATCGACGGGCTTGCCGAGGCGGTCGCCGGCCCGGCGTTCTCGACGGCGGCGGGGCTTTTACTACACGCGGTGGCCGGCGCCGAGGAAGCGCTTGAGGGCACGATTGCCGCGTCCAGGCCGCCGGAAGGCTGGATCGGCCGCCTCGGACATTGGTTCCGGGAGAACTTCTGAAATGCAGCTTAACGGAAAACCAACCATTTTCCGCCAAAACTTAGCGAAACTTGCATGGCGGAGCGATCAGAACTTAGCAAATAAAGACGAGGAGCGGAAACTGACATGAGCATCAACATTGGCGTGCCGAGCGGCAACGATACACTTGAACTGAAGCCCCGCATCACCGTGCTTGGCGTTGGCGGCGCCGGCGGCAACGCGGTCAACAACATGATCTCGAAGGAGCTGCAAGGGGTCGACTTCGTGGTCTCGAATACCGACGCGCAGGCGCTGATTAGGGCCAAGACGGACCGCAGGGTCCAACTCGGTGCCGACGTCACCGAGGGCCTGGGTGCCGGATCGCGCCCGGACGTCGGGCGGATTGCAGCCGAGGAAAGCCTGGACCGGGTGATGGCCGAACTCGAGGGTTCGCATATGCTGTTCATCGCCGCCGGCATGGGCGGCGGCACCGGCACCGGCGCCGCACCGGTGATCGCGCGTGCGGCCAAGGAACGCGGCATCCTGACAGTCGCCGTCGTCACTAAACCGTTCCAGTTCGAGGGCGCGCATCGAATGCGGATTGCCGAGGCAGGCATTCAGGATCTTGAAACCTTTGTCGACACGCTGATTATCATTCCGAACCAGAACCTGTTCCGGATCGCCAACGAGAAGACCACCTTCGCCGACGCCTTCAAGATGGCCGACGACGTGCTGCACATGGGCGTGCGCGGAGTCACCGAC
>JAQBZY010000387.1 GCA_027620395.1 Pseudomonadota bacterium | reverse complement strand
GGCGGCAATGCCGGCCAAATCGGCGGACAGCGCCGGGATCAGGGCGTAGCGGGGTCGGCGCACCTGTACGGCACCGAAATAGACAGCCAGCACATAGAACGTGGTCTCGGTCGATCCTTGAAAAGTGGAGACCAAATAACCGGTGTAACTATCCGGCCCGACCGCCGGATCCTGGATGGTCGACGCCAATAGGCCGTAGGCGCCGGAACCCGACAGCGGCCTCAGCAACGCCATCGGCAGCGCGTCCGCCGGCAAACCGACCAGCGCCGTCAACTTACCGAGCGGTCCGACGATCATATCCATGGCGCCCGACACCCGGAACATGCCGACGGCGACCAGGATCGCCACCAGATACGGAATGATCCGAAGCGCCACTTGAAAACCGTCCTTGCCGCCCTCGATAAAGCACTCGTAGACGGCGACGCCCCGGTAAACGCCGAAACCGAGCAACCCGACCATCAGGCCCGGCACGATCCAAGGCGCGAAGGCGCGGCCGTAAAAAATCGTCAGCGGCACCATCGCCACCACGGCGGCCAACGCCAACGCCGACACATAGGCCGGATAGGCGCCGCCCGAAACGTCGTCGGGAACATCTAACAACGTGGCGTTGCCGAACTCAGCAGTAGAGCGCGGATTGTCGCCGGCGAGCCTGGCGCAAAACTTGGCGACGACAATCGCCACGGTGGTCGAGACGAGCGTGGCGAACAACGTCGTCGGCACGATTCCAGCCGGATCGGCCGAACCGGCGGCGGCGCGGAGCGCGATCACCCCGGTCGGCAGCAGCGTCACGCTCGACGTATTGATGGCCAGGAATAGGATCATGGCGTTGCTGGCGCGTTCCTTGTCGCCGTTTAGGCTCTGCAGATGTTCCATGGCCCGGATGCCGAACGGCGTCGCGGCATTGCCGAGGCCCAAGACATTGGCGGAGAGATTCATGATCATGGCGCCCATCGCCGGATGTTCGGACGGCACGTCTGGGAACAACCGGGTCATCAGCGGCCTGAGCGTCCTGGCGACGATCACCAAAAGCCCGGCCCGTTCGGCGACTTTCATCAGTCCCAGGAACAACGCCATCACGCCGACTAGACCGATGGCCAGCGTCACCGCGTCGCCGGCGGTGCTCAGCATGGCCTTGCCCAACAGCGCCATCGGCCCGGCGGCATCGACGCCGCCGTCAATCCCGGTGGGCGGCTGCCACTGCATTTCGCGCCAGGCCGCGACCGAAAAAGCAATGGCGACCAGGGCGAAGAAGATCACGTTCATGCTGGAATTCCGTTCGGCCGGGCGAATCGCCATTCAATCGTCGCGCAACTTCCGGTCCATGTCACCGCTTAAGAGGGTCTGATCGCCGGATCATCGGTAAAGACAGATTGCACGCCCAGGCGCCGGAGCGCCACCATCCGGCCGGGATCGTTTATCGTATAGACCCGGACCGCGAACCCGGCCTCAAGGACCGCCGAGACGTTTTTCTTCGTCGCCGCCTTGTCCGACATGTGCACCGCTGAGCAACCGAGGCGGTCGGCCCGAGCCCGCCAGTCCTTGGGCAACCGTCCGACCAGAAGTGCGCGGTCGGCGTCGGGCCGGGCCTCGGCGAAGACCTCCAGTGCCTCTTCGCTGAACGACGAGACCACCGGCGGTGCTTGATCGTGCGCCCATTCGGCGCCAAGCACGGCGGCGACGGCGAGCGCGGTTTCGCGCGCCTGCCCTGGTGCCGGTTTGATCTCGACGTTGCCACCTAGCCCAAGCTCGATCAGGAGTTGGATCGCCTCGACCAGTGACGGTATCCGCTCGCCAGCGAAATCCGGCGAAAACCAGGATCCGGCGTCGAGCCGCCCAAGCTGTTCGAAACTCGGGTCTTCCGGCCGGCCGGCGCCGTCGGTGGTCCTGGCCAGGGTATCGTCGTGAAACAGAATCAAGACGCCATCCCGGGACAGCTTGACGTCGAATTCGACCCATTTGGCGCCCAATTGCGCGGCGCGGCGGATACTTGCCAAGGTGTTCTCCGGCGCATGCCGGGCGGCACCGCGATGGCCGATGATGAAGGGAATGTCATTTCGCATGTTCACGATCTTCAAGGCGATGTTGTCGGCAAATGCAGGATAGATGTTGCCCGGAAGCCGGCTTCCGATCAACTTAGGAGATCATGGACGGTCTGGGAGGGGTAAATGGCTGACGACAAATCCTTGGATGAACGAGCGCTCGAATACCATCGGCTGCCTAGGCCCGGCAAATTGCAAATCCAGGCCACCAAGCCATTGGCGACGCAGCGCGACCTGGCGCTGGCCTATTCGCCGGGTGTCGCCGCCGCCTGCCGCGTCATCGTCGAGGATCCCGCGCAAACCTATGAAATGACCAACCGCGGCAACCTGGTTGCCGTCATTACCAATGGCACCGCCGTATTGGGCTTGGGCGCCATCGGCGCTTTGGCGTCGAAGCCGGTCATGGAAGGCAAAGCCGTCCTGTTCAAGAAATTCGCCGATATCGATTGCTTCGACATCGAGATCGCCGAAGACGATCCCTATAAGCTGGTCGAGGTGATCGCGCCCCTGGAGCCGACTTTCGGGGCCATCAATCTGGAAGACATCAAGGCGCCGGATTGCTTCATCGTCGAGGAAATGCTCCGTGCCCGGATGAAAATCCCGGTGTTCCATGACGATCAGCATGGCACGGCCATCGTCTGCGCGGCGGCGATCCTGAATGGGCTCCGGCTTCAGAACAAACGCTTCGAGGATGTCAAAATCGTTTCGACCGGCGGCGGCGCCGCCGGCATCGCGTGCCTCGATCTCCTGGTCAGCATGGGCGCCAA
>JAQBZY010000386.1 GCA_027620395.1 Pseudomonadota bacterium | reverse complement strand
GCGCCGGCATGTACATATGTGCCCTGGTGCAGGTCGGCCTGTTCACCGATATCGGTTCCTATACGGCGGCTTATGGCGGTGAAATGCTACGTCTCAGTTTTGGCGACTACTTTTTTGGCCTCGGACTCGGGCTGATCGCCGCCGCGCTCGGCTGCGTTGTTTTCGCCTATATCCTGGGCATTACATTATTCGGTTTGCGCGGCGCCTATTTCGCCATCGGCACGCTCGGCATCGCCTTGGCGGCTGGCGAACTGATCGGCGCCTGGCAGTGGGTTGGCGGCGGAGGCGGGATCGCCTTGCCGATTTTCCCCGGAGAGCCTGACCAGCGTTCCCGCGTTTATTACATGCTCTGCTTTGGCAGCGCCGTTGCGACCTTCATCGTCGTCCGGTTTCTCTATTCGACCCGGTTTGGACTGGCCATCAATGCCATCCGCGACGACGAAAGCAAGGCCGAGGCCATGGGTATACACACCATGCGCCACAAGAACTTCGCCTGGGCGGTGTCGGCCTTTTTTCTTGGCATATCCGGTGGGATATTTGGAAACATCACCGGTTTCGTCGAACCGCTAGAAGTGGCATTTCCGACCGTTACCTTCGGCATCTTCATGGTCGCGATGTCACTGCTCGGCGGCAAGGGCACTCTGTGGGGACCGATATTGGGCGCGGTGCTGTTTCACACCATCAAGGAACTGACTTGGACTCTGTTTCTTGGTTGGCAATGGGTGCTGCTTGGACTTTTAATCATCATCAACGTGGTGTTTTTCCAACAAGGCATCATGGGCTGGCTGATGGAGAAACGCCCAGAATGGTTCGGCCGCGTCATCGACAGCGAAAGAGAAACGACGGGGGCGCCGCAATGACTGTCTATTCGATCGAGGTCGACAAGGTCTCCAAGTCCTACGGCGGCGTCGTCGCCAACCACGAGATTTCGCTCAAGGTCGAAAAGGGAAAGATCACCGGCATGATCGGCCCGAACGGGTCGGGCAAGACGACGATGTTCAATTCCATCGTCGGCTATCACCCGATCGACGGTGGGTCGATCAAATTCAACGGCGAGGAAATTTCCAAGCTCCGGGTGCAACAAATCGCGCGGCGCGGCCTTCTCAGGACATTCCAGCAGACCCGCATCTATTCGAAAATGGATTGCGTCAACAATATGCTGATCTCGATTCCGCACCGCAAAGCGTCGTGGCGCGACATGTTGACAAGTTACAGCCGCGAAGACTACGAAACGGCCGAGACGCTCCTCGAATTCGTCGGTCTCTATCAGAAACGGAACCTGATTTCAGGCGAGTTGTCATTCGGTCAACAAAAGTTGCTGGAATTTGCCATGGCTTTGATGAACAAGCCTGAAGTTCTGCTTCTTGACGAGCCGACGGCCGGTATCAACCCAACTTTGATCAACGGACTGATCGACCGGTTGCACCGCGCCAATACCGAATTCGGCATCACGCTTTTCGTGATCGAGCACAACATGCGTGTGATCATGAACATGGCCGAGAAAATCTACTGCCTGGCGCACGGTGAATTGCTGGCCGAAGGCACGCCGGATCAAATTCAGACCGATCAACGGGTCATAGACGCCTATCTGGGAGCCCACTAATGGCCGAGGACAAAAACAGCATCGCGGCGCAAAAGGAAGAGGCCCGTCGTGCCGCTAGCGGTTACCATATGGGGTCCGTCGATACCATCATATCGGTCGAGGACGTCAATCGTCAGGCCAAGGAATTCGCTCGGCACGTACCGGTCGAGGAAATCGCCGCGCTTTGCAAGGGCGAGCCTTATGTCGAAATCCGGGATCTCGTCGCCGGTTACGGCAAGATGGAAATTTTGCACAATATCAATCTGCAGATCGGCAAAGGCCAGTCGCTATGCCTGATCGGCCCGAACGGCGCCGGCAAGTCGACGATCCTGCATTCGATCTACGGTTTCACCAACATCATGAGCGGCAATATATATGTCGGCAATGGTTCCGATCGGCGCGATGTAACCGGGCTCGGCCCGAACGAGAAGCTCAAAACATCCGGAATCGCCTATATTCTCCAGGATAAATCGGTATTTCCGGACATGACGGTCGAGGAAAACCTGTGGATGGGCGGATTTCTGATGGAACGGCCCGCCGATGCCAAGGCGGCGGCAGAGAAGGTATTCGCCAAATATGACCGGCTGGCAAAGCGGCGCACCCATCCGGCGAAGGTGCTATCGGGGGGCGAGCGGCGGTTGTTGGAGATCAGCCGGGCGCTGGTGATGGAACCGGAAGTTCTCCTGGTCGACGAACCGTCGATCGGTTTGGAGCCGAGATTTATCGACATGGTTTTTGAAATTCTCGACGACCTGCAACATAACGAAGGCAAGACCATCATCATGGTCGAACAGAATGCAAAACGCGGCCTCAAGTTCGCCGATGTCGGTTATGTTTTGGTTTCCGGAGAGATGGCGATCGTCGGACCCGGTGACGCGTTGCTCGGCAATGAAGACGTCGGACGTTTGTTCCTCGGTGGTTGATCGAATGCGAATCGGAATCGAAATTCGTGTAAGTGCGATGTTTTTGGCAACTAAAAAATCGTGCAATCGACCTCAAACAAGTGCGTTGAAGGCAAAAAACCGCCCTTAAAGGCCGGTGTCCGCCGATTTTTTTTTGATAATAGAAAAAAAAATGCAACAAGTGTGATGCGTCGCACTTCGGTGTGCGTTCGTACCTGGTTATACAGGTTCATTGTGATTACTCGACGGGAGGCTATTTTATGGCTAAAGCGACTGCGAAGAAAAAGGCACCTGCTAAGAAGAAGTCGGCTGCTAAGAAGAAAGCACC
>JAQBZY010000385.1 GCA_027620395.1 Pseudomonadota bacterium | reverse complement strand
GAGGAGCGGCGTAGCCGCGTCTCGAAGGATGAAACAATAAGTCATTCTTTATGCAGATTGGTATAAGCTCGCGCCGTCATCCTTCGAGACGGGCTTCGCCGCGCCTCAGGATGAGGGCAATCAAATCACGACGCCGGCTTGTCCGGCTCGGTCATGAATTCCATGGTCTTTGAAATGACGTCAGCCTGATAGGCGGGAATGATGTAGGCCCAGCCATCGGTTCGGCGTTTGATCTCGGCGACTTTCTTGGCCTCGGCGGAATTGGCGTCGGCGCCGGTATAGTCGATGCCGAGTTTCATCCAATCGGTGCCGTCCTTGCGCCAGATCCACATGGTGGCGTGGATGCCGCCCTTGACGTCGAATTCGCTGACGTAGGCGTCCTTCGGATCGAGCATCACCGCCGACGCCTTCCTGACGTCGTTGAGAACGAACCCGCCCAACAGCGCCGCCTGGTCGCGGGGCGCGAAACGGCTTTTTAATTTTCGGCCGGACGGGATGCTTTCGAAGACGAAGTCGCCGGGCTTGGCAGCCGCGCTGATATCCGGGACCGCGGCGTTGGTCTCGCCGCCCGGGAGACGGGTGACGACGCGCAACACCTGCTCTGGCGGAAAATCGACGATGTCGCGTTGCAGCCAATCGCGAGGTTCGGCGCCGATGTCGATCAAGCCCTTGGCGAGCCAGGTTTGTTTGTCGCCGGGAAGCCGGATGTAGGCGCCGCCGGTCGTCGATTGCGGCAGGAACGAGTTGCTACGCCCGGTGATGACGTCGGCCAGCACCTTGCCGGCGCCGTCCTTGAGGGTGACGCGGTGCGATTTGGCGTCGGCTTTCGTTGGATCTTCGAGAAACAACTTTTCGAAGCGGTCTTCGCGGGCGGTCTTGCGTTCCAGATACTCAAGATCGGAAACGCCGTAGATGAGCTTGGTGACGGCGCGGCCGTCGACCGGATAACCATCGCTTTCGCTCAGCACCCAACCGCCGTCCTGCTTGCGGAACGTCATGTTCTTGCCGGCCTGCAACACCGTCATTTCACTGACCGAGTTAGCGTTTTCCAACAACTTCGGAAACACCCGCTCACCGGTCAGATTGCTGGATTGATAGTTGACCCGGTTGGCGACACCGCCAATGGCGCCGGCGATGGCAACCAACGTGATAATGAATAGGACGGCGATGGACCTGGGTGTCATGGTTGTCCGCTCCTCATGCCGGCTCGGCTCGGAGCCGCCGGGCCCGGCGGCGGCGCTGCGCCAGCCCCCAAAGCACGGCGAAGATGCCAAGGATGATCGGAATGGCGGCGATATTGACGAACTTGAGCATCGCATCAAGATCGTCGATATCCTTGCGCAGCGCCAATTGCACGCCACGCAATTCGCGCCGGAGCTTGATCATCTGGCGCCGGTATTCCTCGGCCTTGGCCTTATCCTCGGGCCCGATCACAAGCTCCTTGCCGGTCTGTTCGCGGTTGATCAACTCACCCAATTGCTGTTGGATTTTTTTGATCTCGCCTTCGAGTTCGGTTTCCTTCGACCGGTATTGCTGTTCGGCGTCCTTGCGGATGGCGTCGACCAAAAGGAACGGCCGGAACGCCTCGCCGCGGGCCCGCAAATTCATCAGTGCCGTGCCGCCGCTCAGGTTTTCCAGCGCGTTGATCGCGAGATCGCCGTTGTTGGCGAACGGCACCGAAAAAGTCTGACCAAGCAACTGACGGGTTTCCATCCAGAACTGCTCGCTCAGCATGTCGGTGTCGGCGACGACGATGACGCCGATGTCGGATTTTGATTGTGCCAGATGCGGCGCCAACGGCGCCGGCGGCCCATCGGGCGCATCGGCTTTGGGGGCACCTTCAGGAAATGCCGATTTGGCCGGCCCGGTGACCCGGGCCGCGACCACCAGCGGCTTGCCGCCTGGCTTGAATTCCCGGAACAGGCCGACGACATCGGGATTGACCCGGACCTTGGCGGTATCGATGGCCATCGAGCGCGGGCCGGAACTGATCAAGGGCGCGAATTTGCTCTCTGCCCCTGCGACAGGCTCCAAGATGCCGGCGGAGGCCAGGGTAATGCGTTGGAAATCGGCCGTCACGGCGTCGGCTGCAAAATTACCGGGCAACAGCGATAGCCAAAGGACATAGTCGGCAATCGTCGTTTCGCCGCCCCGCTTGCTGACATTGACCCGCCGCGCCGAATCGAGATCGCCCAAGATCTTACCGGGCAGCATCTTGACACCCCAAGAGGTCAATATCCTGTCGAAATCGGACGGACCGGCGCCCTCGGCCCCCCGGACCATGCCGATCTCGACCTCGGAATTCGGATCGACGAAGGCCAACGCCCGGCCGCCGCCCATCACAAACTGGTCGATGGCGTAAAGAAGCTGATCGTTCAGGCCCTTCGGATGCACGATCCACAGCAAGTCGGTGCCGGGCGGCAAAGATTTATCATTCGGCTGCACGGTGACGACATCGAAGAACTCGCGCGCCTGATCGACCACCGCCCACGGCGGCGCCTGACCGGCGCGCGGTCCCATCATGCCGGAAAGCGGCAACGCCGAGATTAGGGCGACGCGCGGTTTCTTTTGGCGCGCCAACTGATAGATCAGCTTGGTCAGATCGTATTCGAGGAAAGTTTCGCGTTCCGGCGTCAGATACGGAATACTTTTGATGTCATCGATCGAGTTGGTGGCGACGAGGCCGAAGTAGCCGAGATCGCCGGCGTTCGAAAGTGGCACGCCCTGCATCCCGAAGGCGACGGCTTCGTCTTCCTCGTCGGTGAACGGCTCTGGGCTAAACAGCGCGACCCGCACCTTGCCATTGGACAGGCTGGCGTAGCGTTCG
>JAQBZY010000384.1 GCA_027620395.1 Pseudomonadota bacterium | reverse complement strand
GAGCACAACGGCAATATCTACGGCGATTATCTGCATGAGGTGACGCCGGCTGGCGAAATCGTGTGGGAGTGGCACTTCCACGAGGAGGATATCGAGAAATTTCCGATGTGTTCACGGTGTTATCGTAACGAATTCGCCCACGCGAACGCCTGCTTTCCCCTGCCCAACGGCGACGTCATGCTGAGTTTCCGACGGATCAACACAGTGGCCATCGTCGATCGCCAGACACAGCGTTTCCGCTGGCATCACCGGGACGATTCATGGGGCCATCAGCATGACTGCCAAATGCTCGCCAATGGCATTCATGGGGGTGAAATGCCGGCGTCGCGTGTCGTCGAGTTCGTTCCCGAAACCGGAGAGACGGTCTGGGAATACCGGGGATCGCCCCCCTATACGTTTTTCAGCCCCCATATCAGCGGCGTGCAGCGCCTCGTGACCGGCAACAGTTTGATCTGCGAAGGGCAGTGGGGCCGCGTGTTCGAAGTAACGCCGGCCGGCGAGATCGTATGGGAATACATCTCGCCATTTTTCGATCCGATGCCGGGCGGCGCCGGCATGACGAACATGATGTTCCGCGCGTATCGCTATGCTGCCGATTCGCCTGAGATCGGCGGACGGCTGGACAGTCTGTAATGTTCGAAATTGGAAATTCGAGCAGCACGATAAACCGAGGAAACGAACCATGACGACGACCCTCAAAGGCCTGATTGCGACGCTATCGCTCGTTGTTACCGCGACGGCACCCCTGACGGCTGCTGCCGATCCCGTGGCCGATTTTTATCGCAACCGCACCGTTACCGTCGCGATCGGCGCCGGACCGGTCGGCGGCTATGCGGTCTATGGGTGCTGTCAGTCTAATGTGAACCAGTCTCCAAAGTATACGATGACGAGGGTTTCACGCCGCAAGATGACGCCATTCGGCCAGGGCGGCGGCGCGGTTTTCCTTGAAGGTTTCGCGGCGGTTCAGGTGACGGTCGAGGTTGAAATGATTGTGGATCGAGGCATGGGCGGAGGCGAATTTTTGCAGGGTCTTTACGTCCCTGAATTTCGACATCGCACCCTCCCGTCTTCGGAATGGCTGATGTGAATTTTCCGCCCGGTTGTTGAGCCAACGTCCGCATTCCTGGGTGGCGGCGTTGCCGATCACATTCATCGCTGCCCGGTACGACCGAAGTCGGTCGGTCACGATCACCTTTGGCCGACCATAACGCTTCATCGCGCGCTTCAGAAATTTGAGTGCAGCTGCGCGATTCCGTCGTTTCGTCGCAAAAACTTCGAGCACTTCACCTTCGTGATCAACGGCACGCCAGAGATAGTATATCTCGCCGTTGATGCGCACAAAAACCTCGTCTAAGTGCCAGCGCCAGCGGGAATAGGAATGGTTTTGGACTCGGCGCTTGCGAATTTCTGCGGCAAACATCGGACCGAACCGGTTCCACCAGAACCGCACCGTCTCGTGGCAGATATCGATGCCGCGCTCGGACAGCAGGTCTTCGACCTGCCTCAGCGACAATGGATATCGGATGTACATCATCACCGCGAGGCGGATGATCTCGGGCGAACTGTTGAAATAACGGAAGGGATTTTTCATCCGCCGACGCTACGGACCGCCCTTGCACAACGCAAGCCAATTTGCTCTGACAACGCCACCCGAAACCATCGAAGTGGAAGAAACCACAATTTCCTGCGACGGGGGCGGTGGTGCGCTTGGTCATCCCAAGATTTACCTGACGCTGAAGGATGGGCGGGCCGAATGCGGCTATTGCGACCGGCTGTTTGTCCTAAAGGCGGGCGTGAAGCCCAAAGCCGGGCATTAGCTTGTTTGCTTGAGCGCGCCAGCCACCTCTCGACTCCCGCACCGCTCTGCGGCATGTTTGATTGAAACAATGAGGGAGCACGCGGGATGGCCACCAAGGTGAACCAGGATCACATGTTCCTGATCGACGGGTCGGGTTACATTTTTCGCGCCTATCACGCCCTGCCACCGATGAACCGGCCCGACGGCACCCCGGTCAATGCGGTCTATGGCTTTACCTCCATGGTGATGAAGCTGATCGATGAGTCCGACGCCGATTATCTAGCGGTTATCTTCGATACCGCGCGCAAGACCTTCCGCTCGGAAATATACGCCGACTACAAGGCCAACCGGCCGCCAGCGCCCGACGATTTGATCCCGCAATTCAGCCTGATTCGCGATGTGGTCACGGCCTTTGGCGTGCCGCAGGCGGAGATGGAGGGCTATGAGGCCGACGATCTGATCGCGACCTATGCGCGCCAGGCGGCCGATGCCGGGCACCGGGTCACCATCGTGTCGTCGGACAAGGATCTGATGCAGTTGGTGGATGACAATATTTCCATGATGGACCCCATGAAGGGGACGGAAATCAGCTATGAGGAAGTGGAAAAGAAGTTTGGCGTGAGACCCGACAAGGTCATCGATATCCAGTCGCTAGCCGGTGACTCGACCGATAACGTTCCCGGCGTGCCGGGCATCGGTGTGAAAACGGCGGCGCTGCTGATCAACGAATTTGGTGATCTCGATACGCTCTTGGCGCGCGCCGGCGAAATCAAACAGAACAAGCGCCGTGAAAACCTCATCGAATTCGCCGATCTTGCCCGTGTTAGCCGTGATCTGGTGACGCTCAAACAGGATGTGCCGGTAACGGCTCCGTTTGAGAGCTTTTTGCTGAAGGAACCCGACCCCGGCAAGCTGATTGCCTTTCTGGAAGAGCAGGGTTTCAAAACAATTCTTGCCAGGGTCAAGGCCGAACTTACGCGGACCGGTCATCTGATCGACGACGATCCGGTTCAGGCGGATGGCGCGGCGGAT
>JAQBZY010000383.1 GCA_027620395.1 Pseudomonadota bacterium | reverse complement strand
CGATCATCACCGCGCCGACCTCGGCGCTGGCACGGCCGAACCCGGCCAGGACCGCCGTCACCAGGGTGAAGCGGGCATCGTGCAGCAGCGCCGGGACGGCGCGGAGCGGCGAGGCGCCGAGCGAGCGCAGTTGTTCGCTATATTCGGCCCACAAATCCTCGATCACTTGGCGCGTTAGCGCGGCGATGATTGGCGTCACCAGCAGCGCCTGCGCGATCACCATGGCGGTCGGCGTGAACAGCAATCCTAAAACGCCGAGCGGACCGGAACGCGACAGGAACAGATAGACGACCAGCCCGACGACCACCGGCGGCAGCCCCATCAAGGCGTTCGTCAAGACGATCAGGCCACCGCGGCCCGGAAACCGGAACAACGCGATTGCCGCGCCGACCGGCAGCCCAATCAAGACCGCCAAGCCGACGGCGCTTAGGCTGACCCTGAGCGAAAGGCCGACGATCTCGGCCAGGGCCGGGTCGAACGCCAGCAGCAACTGCAGGGCGGTTTGAAGGGCGAGCGTCAAATCGTTCACGTGATACTCCTTAATTTAGGCGTATTTTGCAATTTTCTGGAAAATTCACAAGATAAAACATATTTCTGCGATATCTCGATTGGCGAATACCGTCTCCGGCCCAAGCCCATATTGAACCCCTCTTGATTTGCCGCCCTTGATGCCGACAATCGCCGCACCAAATGACGACGACCGTGTGAAGCGGCGTTCTGGGGAGGGAAATCAGTGCGATCCGAAGCCAAGCCGGTCCCCGGCAGCGACAGTTATCTGCTGCGGCCAAATCCCGAAGATCCGCGGCTGACCGAGAAAGTCAGTGGCGTCGACCAGGACGGCCAGCCGATCGAGACGCGGGTCACCGTCGAGCGGCCGTTGACGCTGTTCCTGAATGGCAGCGAGATCGTCACCATGATGACGATTTGCGATCACCCCGATTATCTGGCGGTCGGATATCTATTGAATCAGAACATGCTCAAGCCCGACGACGAGATTGTTGGCATCGACTTCGACGAGGATATCGACGTTGTCGTCGTCCGCACGGAGCGGGAGACCAACTTCGAGGAAAAGCTCAAGAAAAAGACGCTGACGTCGGGCTGCGCCCAGGGGACGGTGTTTGGCGATGTCATGGAAAAGTTCGAGACCGTCAAGCTCAACCCCGGTGCGATTTTGAAGACGTCCTGGCTGTATGCGCTCACCAAATCGATCAACACCACGCCGAGCCTCTATCTCGAGGCCGGTGCGATTCATGGCTGCGTGCTGTGCCACGAAGACAAGCCGCTGATCTACATGGAAGACGTCGGCCGGCATAATGCCGTCGACAAAATTGCCGGCTACATGTTCCTGAACGGCTTGAGCGGCGACGACAAGATTTTCTACACCACCGGGCGGCTGACGTCGGAAATGGTGATCAAGACGGTGCAGATGGGAATTCCGATCTTATGCTCGCGCTCCGGGTTCACCGCCTGGGGAGTCGAGCTTGCCCGCCAGGTCGGCTTGACGTTGATCGGCCGGGCGCGCGGCAAGCGCTTCGTGGCACTCGCCGGCGAAGGCCGCATTCAATTCGACATGGCCAGCGATGCCGCCGACGACGAGCCCCGGGAAACGCGCCGCAAGGGGGCGGTGGAATGAGCGACGCCGAGTCCGCTGTCCTCGATTGGCAGGGGCCGATCCGGCCGACGGCCTTCGTTGCCACGGATGACCCCGACATCATGCAGGAGCCGGCGGTATATCTTTGCGCCATGACCTACGACGCGGTCGTCACCATATACGTTGGCATGACGAAAAATTTTCTGCATCGGCTCCGCGATCATCTGGCGGCGACGCTGGGCCTGACCTATTGGCTCAGGGACGACGCCGGCCGGCATTGCCACGATCCGAGTGGGGTGGCCGAGTATCTGATGTCATTGAATGATGCTCAGGCGCTTCAGGATCTGGCCAGGGCCGAAATCGAACGGATGACCTGGTTCTTCGCGCCGGCCGAGCCGCAGGCGTTGCCGTTCCTGGAAGGACTTTTGATCAGGCGCGTCCGGGTGTTGGAAGGGGCCGGCGCCATGGACGGCTTCCGGCGCATCATTTCCGAAAACGGACAAGCTGGACGGGCGCCGTCTGGACCGCTGGTGGTCGAGAACCGGGGCGCCGATTGGCCGCTCGGCATCCTTGGTGCCAGCGTCGAATGGCCGATGGCGGACGCAGCATGAGCGGGCCTTCGAACATCGTCGGCGTTCTTTTGGCCGGCGGCTTGGCGCGGCGCATGGGCGGTGGCGACAAACCGCTCCGCGAGCTAGCCGGCCGGCCGATCCTGGAGCACGTCATCGACCGCGCCAAGCCACAGGTCGAAACTTTGATCCTCAACGCCAACGGCGATCCGGCGCGTTTCGAACGCTACGGCTTGCCGGTCGTCGCCGACGTGATCGACGGCTATCAGGGGCCGCTGGCCGGCATTCTCAGCGGCTTGGAATGGGCGGCGGCGAACGTACCCGGCGCCACCCATGTCGTGAGCTTCGCCACCGATGCGCCATTCCTGCCCGGCGATCTGGTCGAAAGATTACGGCACGGCGCCCGGGCCGCTGGCAAACCGCTGGCCTGCGCCCAGTCGGGCGGGAGAACGCATCCTGTGTTCGGTCTCTGGCCTTTGGATTGCAGGCACGCGCTCCGCCGTGCCATGATCGATGAAGAAATCCGGAAGATCGATCTTTGGACGCCGCGACTCGGCATTCAGCATGTCGAATTCGGGGTCCTACCCGTCGATCCGTTCTTCAACGTCAACCGGCCCGAGAACATTGCCGAGGCCGAGCGGTTGGTAGGCGCCCCATGAGCCGGGAACGAG
>JAQBZY010000382.1 GCA_027620395.1 Pseudomonadota bacterium | reverse complement strand
CGTCGACGACATCAGCCGCCTCGGTCTCAGCGGATTGACGGTGATGCTGGCTAGACGTACCGCCGCCGAGCTTGGTCCGCCGCAGGCGGTCGATCCGGGCCGCGACGAGTTGGCATTCTTTCCACTGATCTATTGGCCGGTGACGGCCGACTATCAGATCGACGACACGGCCCGGCTCAATATCAAAAATTATCTCCGTAACGGCGGCACGATTCTGTTCGATGGCCGCGATCAAGGAGGCAGCCAGCAGGCGCAGGCGCTTCGTCAGATCGCCGATGTCCTCAATCTGCCGCCACTGGTGCCGGTTCCGCCGAACCACGTGCTTAGCCGAGCATTTTATTTATTGAACGAGTTTCCCGGCCGCTACGCCGGTTCGCCGGTTTGGGTCGAGAAAGCCGGCGAGCGGGTCAACGACGGCGTTTCGCCGGTGATCGCCGGCAATAACGACTGGGCGTCCGCGTGGGCGTTGGACGATGCGCAACGGCCATTGTTCCCGGCCGTGCCGGGCGGTGAGCGGCAGCGCGAGAAGGCGTTCAGGTTCGGCATCAATTTGGTGATGCATGTGCTGACCGGCAACTACAAGTCGGATCAGGTGCATCTGCCGGCGATCCTAAAGAGGCTCGGCGAATGAACGCGGAAATCATTTGGACGCCGTTATTGCCGCCAATCGCCGTTACCGCCATCGCCGGCGTGGGGATTCTTTTGCTTTTGGTGCAGACGTTCCGGGCCGGCCGGCGCGGGCTTGTGGCGCGGGCGTTGTTGATCGGTTTGCTATCGGTCGCGCTATTAGAGCCGAGGCTCAGCATTGAGGAACGGACGGCGCAGAACGACATCGCGTTGATCGTCACCGACGAGACGTCGAGCCAGAAAGTCCGCGACCGCGCCCTCAAGACGGCGGCGGCGGCGGACCAATTGGCGGCGCGGTTGGCCGCCTTGCCGGGAATGGACGTGCGCACTGTCGCCATCGGCGATGCGACCGGCGGCGGCGCCGGGTCGAAGATCGTCGGCGCCATCACCGACGCCTTGGCGGAAGTGCCGCGCCAGCGTTTTGCCGGCACCATCGTCATCACCGACGGGCAAATCCATGACGCCGAGACGGCGAGCGCCGATCTGCCGGGCCCGGTGCATTTCCTGATCACCGGCAAGTCCGGCGAGAAGGACCGCCGGCTGGTGGTGGTCGAGGCGCCTGGGTACGGCATCGTCGGCAAGGAAATCAGTATCCGTTACCGGGTCGAGGACGCCGAAGCCAAAGGTGATGCTGAATTCGGATCCAATTTGGTCGATGTCACGATCCGCGTCGATGGCCGTGAGGCCGAGAAGGCGAAAATCCCGCTCGGCAAGGAAGTGATTTTCGATCTGGTGCTCGATCATGCCGGCCCAAATCTTATCGAGATCGAAGCCGCACCCGGCGCGGACGAACTGACGGCGGTCAACAACCGCGCCGTTCTCGCCGTCAATGGTGTCCGCGACCGGCTCCGCGTGCTGCTGGTCTCGGGGCAGCCGCATGCCGGCGAGCGGGCGTGGCGGAATCTCCTGAAGTCCGATCCGTCCGTCGATCTGGTTCATTTCACCATTCTAAGGCCGCCCGAGAAGAACGATTTCACGCCCTTGAATGAAATCTCGCTGATCGCCTTTCCGGTGCGCGAGTTGTTTGAGGAAAAGATCGCCGATTTCGATCTGATCGTCTTCGACCGCTACATGGTCCGCGATGTGCTGCCGCCGCAGTACTTCCGGAACATCGCCGCTTATGTCCGGAACGGCGGCGCCGTATTGCTGGCCGTCGGTCCTGAATTCGGCGGGCTCAGGAGTCTCGCCCGCACGCCGTTGAACGATATCCTGCCGGCGACACCGACCGGAAAAATCGTCGAAGAACGCTTCAAGCCGAATATTTCCGATCTCGGCCATCGACACCCGGTAACTGCGGCGCTACCGGGCGCCGTGGTACCTGGCCGCAACGATCTCGAACCGACCTGGGGTGCGTGGTTCCGCCAGATCGAACTACAGCCCTCGACCGGCGCCACCGTGATGACCGGTGCCGGCGGGCGGCCGTTGTTGGTGTTGGAGCGCGTCGACAAGGGGCGGGTCGCTTTATTCGCCAGCGACCATTTGTGGTTGTGGTCCAGAGGGTACGACGATGGCGGTCCGCAGGCGGAATTGACGCGGCGCCTGGCGCATTGGCTGATGCGAGAACCGGAACTGGAGGAGGAGGGGCTGTTCGCCAGCGTCGACGGCGGTGACGTCGTGATCGAGCGGCGTAGCCTCGCCGCCGAGGCCGGAACGGTCACGGTCACGTCGCCAAGCGGTGAGGTTCGCCGCGTCGAACTTTCGCCGGGCCCATCCGGCCGCTCGATCGCGCGCATTGCCGCCGACGAAGTCGGGCTCTATCGGATCGAGGACGGACCGCATATCGCTTTCGCCGCCGCGGGTGCGCTCAATCCGTTGGAACTGGCGGATCTTCGCGCCGATACCAAGGCGGCGGCGCAAATTTCCGGCCGCAGCGGCGGCTCGGTCAGGTGGCTGGCGGACGGTCTGCCGGAAATCCGCGGCGTTCAGCCGGCTCGGCAGTTGGACGGCAAAGGTTGGATCGGCATGGTCAGGAACGAAGCCTATGCCGTCACCGGCGTCACCAGTGTGCCGCTGTTGCCTTGGTGGTTGGTGCTGACGTTCGGCATCGGTTTGGCGGCGTTGGCGTGGTGGCGCGAAGGCCGCTAGGCGGTGCGCCGGGCGGATGGCCCGCTGTGTCTGGGTTGAAGTTATCGCCGGCGATGCCTAATACCAGCCTGCAAAAAGCAGAACTTGTGGCCCTCATCCTTCGAGACGGTCCTTCGGACCTCCTCA
>JAQBZY010000381.1 GCA_027620395.1 Pseudomonadota bacterium | reverse complement strand
ATCCGGGCCCACCTAAGCATGGGCAAGGCGTCGCTGGCCAACTCGTCGGGAATATTCCTGGGATCTAACTATCATTTCGATGTCGCCCGGCCCGGCGTCGCGCTCTATGGCGGCAATCCGACGCCCGACCGGCCTAATCCGATGCGGAACCCGGTCACCCTCAAGTCCCGCATCATTCAGCTGCGGAGCGTTGACGCTCCCGAAACCGTCGGCTACGGTGCGACCTACAAGGTTGAAAAATCTCGAATAATCGCGACGGTGCCGGTCGGTTACGCGGACGGCTATCAGCGTCGGGGATCGAGCACCGGGCACGCCAATCTGGCCGGCGTTGCGGTTCCCATCGTAGGACGGGTATCCATGGATTTGATCACCATCGACGTCACCGACGCACCCGCCGAAGCCCGCCACGCCGGCGCTTGGATCGAGCTGATCGGCGCCAAGCGCACGCCCGACGACATCGCCCGGGAATGGGGCACGATTTCATATGAGGTTCTGACCAGTCTCGGCCGCCGCTACCGGCGCGATTACGTGGGAACCGGCGCATGATCAATCCGCTGCGTCCGGTGGGCGCCGCCTTCCTCGCGTTCCTGGAGGCCGCCGGACGGCTGGTGCTGTTCACCTTTGCCGGCGTCTCGCATTGTTTCCGCCCGCCGTTCTATGGCCGGATCCTGATCCGGCAAATGATCGATATCGGCTACTTCACGCTGCCGGTCGTGGGTTTGACCGCTATTTTCGCCGGCATGGTACTGGCGCTGCAAAGCTTCACCGGCTTCGCCCGGTTTTCCGCCGAGGGCGCCATCGCCAACGTGGTCGTGATCTCGCTGACCCGCGAACTTGGGCCGGTGCTAGGCGGCTTGATGGTTGCGGGGCGGATCGGCGCCGCCATGGCGGCGGAAATCGGCACCATGCGAGTCACCGAACAGATCGACGCGCTGACCACCATTTCCACCAACCCGATGAAGTATCTGGTGGCGCCCCGGCTGATCGCCGGCGTCGTCATGATGCCGCTGGTGGTGCTGATCGCCGACATCATCGGCATTTTCGGCGGCTATCTGGTCGCGGTCTACAAGCTCGGCTTCAATCCGGCCAATTACCTGCAAAGCACTTGGGAATTCATGACCGCACACGACGTCGTTTCTGGTCTGGTGAAAGCCTCTGTGTTCGGTTTCATTATTTGCCTGATGGGCTGCTATCATGGCTATAACAGCAAAGGCGGCGCCCAGGGGGTCGGCAGGGCGACCACCAATGCCGTCGTTTCGGCGTCGATCCTGATCCTCTGTTTCGATTACATTTTGACGGAAGCGTTCTTCACCAAGAATGTCGGCTGACAACGCCCCCAAGATCCGCCTGCAGGGCGTCCGGAAGACTTTTTCGGGCGGTCGCAAAGTCGTTCTCGATCACGTCGATCTCGACATCGGCAAGGGCGAAAGCGTCGTCATCATCGGTGGTTCGGGCACCGGCAAGTCGGTTGCCATCAAGTGCATTCTGGGTCTTTTGAAGCCAGACGCCGGATCGATCACCATCGATGGCCGCGAAGTCACGGAAATGGGCGAAGGGGCCCGCGAGGACATCAACCGCCAAGTCGGCATGTTGTTCCAAAGTGCTGCATTGTTCGACTCGTTGCCGATCTGGGAAAACGTCGCCTTCGGTCTGCTGGCCCGGAAACTGACCAGCCGTCGCAAGGGCCGCGATATCGCCATTGAAAAATTGGCTCAAGTCGGACTTGCCGCCAACATCGCCGATCTTTCGCCGGCCGAGCTTTCCGGAGGCATGCAAAAGCGCGTCGGCCTGGCCCGCGCCATCGCCACCAACCCGGAAATCATCTTTTTTGATGAGCCGACGACGGGCCTGGACCCGATCATGGCCGATGTCATCAATAGATTGATCGTCGAAGTCAACCGCGAGGTCGGCGCCACCGCCATCACCATTACCCATGACATGGCTTCGGCCCGCAAGATCGGCGACCGGGTCGCGATGCTGTATCAGGGCAGGATCATTTGGGCCGGTCCGGTCGACGCCATCGATCATTCCGACAATGACTATGTCGAGCAGTTCATCCACGGCCGCGTCGACGGCCCGATCAAGATGGCGATCCGGGCGTAGTCGACGCCGATTCGTCCTACATCGGCTTGACGAATTTCAACGTCATCCGGTCGCTTTCACCGATGGCTAGGTACTTCGATCTGTCTTTACCTTTTAGCCGCAGGACTGGCGGCAGGGTCCAGACTCCTTCCGGATAGTTCCGCGTATCTTTCGAGTTGGCGTTGATCTCGGATGTGGCGACGAGCTTGAACCCGACTGCCGTGGCAAGATCGACGACAATGTCTTGGTGGACATACCCCGACAAGGCCTGTGGATCCGGCCAGGCTTCGGGGTCGGCTCGGTGCTCGACGACGCCAAGCACGCCGCCTGGTTTCAACGCCCTGTACATGGCTTCGAAGACGGTCCGGTCGAAGCCGCCCTTCATCCAATTGTGGATATTACGGAAGGTGAGCACCATGTCGGCGGATCCGGCGGGCGCGATTTCGGTTTTTGCCGGCGATAGTTCGGTGACGGTGACGCCGCCATATATATCGGACCGGGCGGCCAATTTATCGTGGAATTTTTTCAACCTTCTCTGAATGGGCTCGCTTTTCGAGGCCGCGTCCCAACTCGCCGCGTATAAGTGTCCCGCGCCTTTTAGATACGGCGCCAACACTTCCGTGTACCAACCACCGCCAGGATAGACTTCGACCACCGTCATCTCCGGCTTGAGTCCGAAAAACGCCAGCGTCTCGGCCGGGTGGCGATGGATGTCGCGGCTACGGTTCGAGGCTTAGCGGTGATCGCCGACGATAGCCGCCTGCAG
>JAQBZY010000380.1 GCA_027620395.1 Pseudomonadota bacterium | reverse complement strand
CAACGCCATCAGCAAGAGTTCAGCCCGCTCGCGCTTGCTCGAATGCCCGGTGCCGGAAGTGAACGACATGCTCTCCGAACCGTCGCGCCAAAGCCAAACGCTTTGCGCCGCTTCCCATTCGGTTTCGCGGATGAACACAGGATCGTTCTTGGCCGATTGGCGCCAATCGACCCGCTGCACGGAATCGCCCGGCTCGTAGCGGCGGAACTGCCAGAAGGTTTCGCCCTGACCGACCCGGCGCCGGCCGTGCACACCTTGCGAAACGGTGTTGGCGACCCGTTCGGCGGCGACCATCAAGGGCGGCAGATGAGCCGCCAGTGCTTCCGCCCGATGATGCGTTCCGGCGATCCGCTCGGCCATCCCCTCGCCTTTCAACGGCTTACATGATGTTCCAAGTCCGACCCGCTCAGGCGATTCGGTCGCAAAGCCCGTCGATGATGTCGGAAAGAGTTACACCTTCGGCGCGCGCCGCGAATGTGAGCGCCATGCGGTGGCGGAGGATCGGATGCGCCAGTTCCAGAACGTCGTCGACGCTGGGCGCCAAACGGCCCTGCAACACCGCCCGCGCCCGCACGCCGAGCATCAAGGCTTGCGACGCCCGGGGACCCGGCCCCCACGAAACGTTGGCTTGGACGGCGGCGATATCGGACGATTCCGGCCGCCCGGCCCGGACCAGCATCAGGATCGCCTCGGCCACTGATTCGCCGACCGGCACCGAACGCACCAGCCGCTGCGCCGCCATCAAGTCCTCGGCGCCCATGACCCGAGCCGGCGTCGCCTCCATGGTTCCGGTGGTGTTGATCAGGATCGCCCGCTCGGCGTCGAGATCGGGATATTCGACATCGACCTGCATGAAAAAGCGGTCGAGTTGCGCTTCCGGCAGCGGGTACGTCCCTTCCTGCTCCAAGGGGTTTTGCGTCGCCAACACGTGAAACGGCCGCGGCAGTTCGTGGTAATGGCCGGCGACCGAGACCCGTTTTTCCTGCATCGCCTGCAACAACGCCGATTGGGTTCTCGGGCTGGCGCGGTTGATTTCATCGGCCATCAGGAGTTGGCAGAATACCGGCCCCTTGATAAACCGGAACGACCGCTTGCCGGTCTCGGATTCCTCAAGCACCTCGGAGCCGAGAATATCCGCCGGCATCAGATCGGGGGTGAACTGCACCCGCTTGTCGGAGAGCCCAAAAACGATGCCCAGGGTCTCGACCAACCGGGTCTTGCCGAGGCCGGGAACGCCGATCAAAAGTACGTGACCGCCGGCCAACAGCGTAATGATCGCCTCTTCGATCACTCGTTCCTGACCGAAGATGCACTGGCCGATCGCGTCGCGGGCCAGGCCCATCTGCCGGGCGAGGCCGTCGATCCGGGCCACGACCCCCTGGTCTTCGGCGGTTTCCGGGCTATCTTTATTTTCTGGGCTGGCAGTCGCTGTCACGTCGTATACTCCACCGGATGTCAGATAGATCGTAACGTAAGGACGGCGTTGTGGAAAATCTAGAGACCGTAAAGCTTGCCGACGGCGCCATCCGCGTCTGTCCGCCGCCAAAGGGCATCGTCCCCAAGGCCGGCCGGCGCAACTGCGGCGCCATCGACATGCGCATCGCCGCCGACGGACAATGGTTTTATCACGGCTCGCCCATCCTCCGCAAAGAGCTGGTGAAACTGTTCGCCAGCGTCGTCCGACGCGACGATGATGGCGACTATTGGCTGGTGACGCCGGCCGAAATGGCGAAAATCACCGTCGACGACGCCCCGTTCATAGCTATCGAGATGGCGCTCAGCGACGGTCCGGATGGCTCGGGCCTGGCGTTTCGGACCAACGTCGACGAATGGGTCGCCGCCGGGCCGGCGCATCCGATCAGGGTCGCGACCGACGCCCGGACCGGCGAGCCGAGGCCTTATCTGCGTCTGGCCCAAGACGGCACCGAAGCCTTGATCGCTCGGTCGGTCTTTTATCAGCTCGTCGATCAGGCCGAGTTCAGAACAATAGGCGGCGAAAGCATGCTTGCCGTTGCTAGCGGCGGGACAATATTCCCACTCGGCCGGGCCGGGGATCTGCCATGAACGGCGATGTCGTCACCCGGCTGCTCGACGGATCGTTTCAAAATCATGGTGTGCGCTATTCGCGCGGCGATCATGACCTCAATCCGGGAATGACGCCGGGGCAGCGACTCCGTCATGCCGCTGTGCTGATACCGCTGGTCGACCGACCGGGTGGGCTGACCATGCTGCTGACCCGCCGCACCGAGCATCTCGAGCATCATCCCGGCCAGATCAGCTTTCCGGGCGGCCATGTCGACGACGAAGACGGATCGCCCGAAGATACCGCGCTCCGTGAAGCGGAAGAAGAAGTCGGCCTCGAGCGCAACCATATCCGAATCGTCGGCCGGCTCGATCAATACATTACCCGAACCGGCTTTTCGGTAACGCCGATCGTCGGACTCGTCGATCCCGCCTATCGTGTCCGCCTCGACCCGTTCGAGGTCGCAGAAGTGTTCGAAGTGCCGCTCTCGTTCCTGCTCGATCCCGGCAATCACCGGCGCGACTATCGCGTCCACGAGGGAACGCGGCGGGAATTCTACGCCATGCCATATGGAGACTATTATATCTGGGGCGCCACCGCCGGCATGATCAGGAATCTTTACGATGTGCTTGCTGGCAGCCACTGAACCTTCCACAACGCGATCCGACGCTTTGGAGTATTTACGTTGATGCGGTTCATATTTGCCGATCTGTTGCCACTGTTCGGCCCGCTGGCATTTTATCTGCTTTGGACCGCCTACGCCCGGCGCAAGGCCGAGCAAAATGGCGGCCATGTCCCGACGATCAGAAACGGCCCAATGCTGTGGAGCA
>JAQBZY010000379.1 GCA_027620395.1 Pseudomonadota bacterium | reverse complement strand
CCCAAGCCAGTCACGATCAGCGTGTCGGCGCGGGCGTCTAAAAGTTTCTTGGCGACGTCGCGCCGCCTTAGGGGAAATGATTCCGCTCGGTTGCTCATGTCTGCCTCACTTGCCGAATGTCTTGATGGGAACCAGGCGCTGGCTCAGCAGAAGCGCCGTCCGCTGCTGCCCGACGAAGGCCTTGTGCAGTGTTGCGGCGGCCTGCGCGCCGACATCGGCCGGATCCTCGACCTCGGCCACCAAAAGCCCGGCTGTTTCGAGGGCTTTCCGGGTCGTGGTGCCCATCGGCATCTGCCACGGATTGAATTCGTGCCACTGGCCGCGCATGGTCACGAAGCAGGCGAATGGAAACCGGCAGGTCTCAAGAAGCGACAGCATGTTGATGCAGTTGCCGATGCCGGAAGACTGTAGAAGCAGCACTGCCTTGTCGCCACCGAGCCAGGCGCCGGCCGCCAGCGCGATGCCTTCCTCCTCGGTGGTCAGCGACACCGCTTCGATGTCGTTATCGGCGATGCAGGCGTTGATCAGGCGCTTGTGTCCGGCGTCCGGCACATAGCCGACTTGGCGTATGCCGGCCTCCTTGAGCGCCTTGAAGATATCGTCGCCCCATTCGATCATGAGGTTCATCCCTCTCTTAGTTGACGTGTCAGGACAGTGCTTGCATCGAGTGCCCAGCCACTTCGATGCTTACGGTACAGCAGATAGACCCCACCGCAAACCAACGCCGCCGCCACCGCCGGGCGGAATACGCCCTCCATCATCGACAGCGGCAATGCCAGTGCGATCGTTAGCGCTGGCATGAACGCCAGTGTCCACTTCTGCCGGCCACGGTACTTTTGGTACCAGGGAAAGGCCGTCGAAAAGGCGGCGATTATTAGAAAGAACAGCGACCACGGCCGGGTAAAGAAAAGGGTCAAGTCGGTATCCGACGCCAGCGCCCGGATCAGATTGATCTCGGCATTGTCGCCAAGCACGACGCCAAGGATCATCGGAGCCAGCGGGAACCCGTAGCGCCGCATGGCGTAGCCGAGCACGCCGAACACTAACAGCACCCAAAGATCGAACACGATATTGTTGAGCGCGAAAATACCGATGGCGCAATAGGCCAGGATCACTGTCGCTAGGCGGTACATCGGAACCCGGGTGACGGTGACGAAAATGCGCAGGCAGATCGCTTGCAGGCCGAGCATGATGAACAGCGACAGAAAGAACGCGACAATGATCGAATAGGCGAGGATCGGCTCGGTCGTAATAAATGTCGGGCTCGGAGCGATGTTGTGGATCAGCAGCGCCCCCAACATGACGGCGGTGACGATGTCGCCCGGAATGCCGAGCGCCATCATGGTGATCAAGGCGCCGCCCTCGACGGCGTTGTTCGAACTTTCCGGCGCAATGATACCCTCGGGCACACCGGTGCCGAATTTCTCGGGATGCTTGGAGGCCTTCTTGGCCTGATCGTAAGCCAGGATATTGGCGATGGTGCCGCCGGCGCCGGGCAGGATGCCGACGAAAATGCCGATCAACGATGAGCGCGCCAGCGTCGTCCAATGCCGGAAGATGGTCTTGATCGCTTCCAGGTGTTCAATGGCGATCGCCTTGTCGCCGACCACCATCGGCTTTTGCGCTTTTTCGGAATCTCGGAGATCGGATAACAACTGGCTGAAGGCGAACAAGCCGACCAGCACCGGCAAGAAATCGAAACCTTGCTTGAGCGCCTCATTGCCGAAGGTGAAGCGTGCGACGCCGCTGATTTCGTCCTCGCCAATGGCCGTCACCAGTAGCCCGAGAACGCCGGCGATGACGCCCTTGACCATGTTCTCGCCGGCCAGGCTCGCGGTGATGGTCAGCGCGAACAGAACGAGGGAAAAATAATCCCAGGGCCCGAATTCGAGGCCGATGTTGGCCAGCGTCGGGGCCAGAAACATCAAGAATATGGCCGAAATCATGCCGCCGGAAAACGACGACCAGACACCCAGGCCAAGCGCCAGTCCCGGGCGGCCGGCGCGGGTCATCGGATAGCCATCGAATGTGGTCGCGACCGACGACGGCGTGCCTGGGATGCCGGTCAGCACGCTCGACATCAGACCACCCGACAAGCCGCCGACGAAAACGCCGATCATGGTTGAAATGCCTTCGATGGCGGTCATGCCAAACGTGAACGGCAGAGTCAGGACCACGGCCATGGTGATGGTGAACCCGGGGATGGCGCCGGCGATCAGGCCAGCGGCGACACCCGCCGACATCAGGATCATGTTCTTCAGGTGGAAGACGGATTCGAAGGCGCCAATGATGTTTTCGAATAACATTCCGATATCCTTAGCGCGGCAGTATCTCGCCCTCGGGCAGGATTACGCCGAGGCCGAATTTGAAAACCGCCCACATGCAGCCAATGGCGACGATGGAGACGGCGGCGTTGACCAAGTGGCTACGCGCGGTGTTTGGGCCGAGGAAACAGAGGGTGGAGAATACAAACAGCATGCCACCCAACAGCATGCCCAGCCACTGGAGCAAGAACAGGAACGCCCCATAAAGTGCGAAACAGCCGATGACATTGCGGTTGAACTTGAGCCAGGCGGTGAAATTCCACGCCGCCTTATCTGTAGCCGCCGCCGCCGCGGGTGCGCGGAGCGACTGCACCAGATAAATGACGGACATGCCGCCTAGAAAAACTGTTACCAGCCGCGGCCAAATCTTGGAACCGATGATCGCGCCCGGCACCAAATTGTAGAAATAAGTGTCGGCGTAAAGCGCACCGGACCCGAGCAAAAGCAGCAGCGCGATGACGACGTTGACGTTCAAATGGCGCATGCCAGGAATTCCGAAGAAACGAAAGAGCGCCGCCGGTCCCGCTTTTACGGG
>JAQBZY010000378.1 GCA_027620395.1 Pseudomonadota bacterium | reverse complement strand
AGCTTGCAGTCCGCGACATCGTGCATGGCCGCGTCGTCAAGAACAAGGAAGCGCTGTCCAACCCGGAGGCTCTCGATTTTTTCAAGAACCTGGCTGAACTCTCCGTCTGACTTCAGCCCAAAGGGCGCGATGATCGGAGCCACCGGAACCGACGGTATCGGCCCGGGCGGCGAGATCGGCGCCGACCATCAGATGATCTATCGGAATGCCGAGCGGACCAAGCAGCGCCGGCCACGTCGCAGCTGGCCAACCGCCGGCCCGCTTGAGCGAGCCATCCGTTGGAAAGGCGGATTTGAAAATCGCCGAATAGGGCGTGGCATTCATGTCGCCGATCACCGCGACGCGGGCGGGGCGCGGTTCTCGGCGTAGCCAGTCATGAATCATGGCGTGCTCGAAGCGACGTTGTCGGACCTCGCCCGGGGTCACCACCTTGACCAGATGGACGGCATAGATCGCGAGTGGCTGCCCGGCCACATCGACTTCAAATCGAATTCCAAACGGGCGCGGCAATCCATTTGGCGGTTGCAACGACTGCGCGCTACGGATCGGAATTTTGCTAACCACCACGATCCTGTGATGAACGCCGCCGTCGGGTAGCCACGAAGGCGTGCTCGCCCGATATGGATAAGCTTCGAACAAAGCCTTGGCCTGCGAATCCCAACCATCCAAATACTCCAGCATGATGGCGATATCGGGTTTGAGTGCCAGGATTTGAGCGAACGATTTAGACGGGCGATCGGCAGGTGCACGCAAGTTGTGGCTGACGATACGCAAGATGGGCTCGCCGATGCCTTCGTCCATCGCCATCGTGCTGTCACCGACGGTGACGCCGTTAATGGCGGCGAGAAACAACGCCAAGGCCGCAATGCGCCGCCAGAAGGCAAGCAATGCGACGACGGCTATGCAAAGGGCGGCAAACAAATAGTGCATTCGGAAATGCGAAAAAAGATCGCACCACCAAGCATAAGCGCCAAATTCGGCCAGCAACATGGCGGTCGCGAGCAGGACCAGGCCGGTCCGGGCGGCGAGGCGAAGATAGGAAGGCAAAGGCATTAAATTTCGATGTTGGCGACGGCTCGGTAAAGCGCCTGCAAGGCGTTCGGCGCCGATTTGTCGCCAGTCTTGGCGCGGGCAGCGAGCTGGCCGACACAGGCCTCGGCGATGGCGCGGAGTTCGGCTGTTTCGAGCTCGGTCAGAAACTGCCCCGGATTGTTGCGCATCGCCAGCACGAATGGATTGCTCATGAATTCACTCCTTCGTCGAATGCATGCGGCGCATGGTTTCGGCCGCCTGCGTCATGGCCCATTCCCGAAACGCCCGAACCTTCGGCCGGTCAGCGGCGGCGGCAGTCGATACCACGTAGTAGGCGTAACTTGCCGGTAACGCGAGATCAAAGGGTTTGATCAGGGTTCCCTGCTCCAGCGCGTCGGCCACCAGCACGCCGCGCCCGAGCGCGATGCCGACGCCGGCCAGCGCCGCCTGTAGCACGTGATTGCCATGCACGAAGCCGAAGCCGCGGTCGGGGTTGATACCGGTAACGCCGGCGGCGGCAAGCCACATCGGCCAGTCCTCGATTAGATCCTCGTGGATCAAGGTATGCCGGCGGAGGTCGTCCGGCACCCGGAGCGGCGGCCCGGATTCCAAGAGCGCCGGCGCGCAGACCGGAAACACGTCCTCCTGCATCATCCGTTCGACGCGCAGCCCCTCCCAGCCGCCACGGCCATAGCGGATACCGATGTCGATCCCTAAGCGGTCGTAGTCGACGTTGGTGTCGGACGTGGCGAGTCGGATGTCGATTTCCGGGTGCTTGGTCCGGAAGTCGACCAGTCGCGGCAACAGCCAAACGGCGGCGATCGAGTCCATGGTGGCGACGGTCAGGATACCGGCCCGGTCCCGGCGCTGCACCGACTGGATAGCGGTCTCGAGCGCATCGAAGGCACCGGTGAATGCTGGCAACAAGGTCTGCCCGGGCTCGGTCAGGATCAGCCGGCGGTTGCGGCGCTGGAACAACATCAAACCAAGCTGCGCTTCTAGCGATTTGATCTGGTGCGAGATCGCCGCCTGGGTCACGTGTAGTTCTTCGGCGGCACGGGTGAAGCTCAAATGCCGGGCCGCCGCCTCGAAGGCGCGGAGACCGTTCAACGGCGGTAGTCGGCGGCTCATATTTTCCCAAAAATCCCTAACTTGTAAAAATTAATCAATGTCGATTTCAAATCATATATCGTTGAAATCATTATATAAGCAATAATGTATCAATACATTATCATTATTAAAACTAATCCGAATATGAGTTCATGTCGGTTGCGCCGGATTGTCCATGCGGATATTAATTTAGGCGAACATAGCAGACCCGCCGACGCTAGAAGGAGACACTCTCATGACCAGTTTAATCACGCATTTCCCGCATTTCACGAAGCCGGCCAAGGGTGACGTCAAGCGCGTGCTGGTCCGCCTCTTTCAGGCCCCGGAAGGTCTGTTTGAGACCCTGATGTGCTGGCAGTACCGGTACCAGGAACGGGCCCGCCTTGCCGAATTGCCGCCGCGCGCGTTGGCCGATATGGGCATCGACGCCGACCGGCTGAACGCCCTTCTGGCGAAGCCGTTCCGGCAATTCTGATTCTCGTCGCCAGCCTAGCCGCCGCATGTTAAGGGGACCGGTCACCGCCGGTCCCCTTGATGATTCCTATAGCCGATGCCGGATGTAGCGCATGAGCAACCGCACCCTTTACGGCATCACGGTCCTGATTTGGGGCTGTAGCTTCTTTGCCGTCAAATTACAGCTCGGCGTCGTCGCGCCCAGCGTGTCGGTGGCGTACCGGTTTGTGCTTGCCGGAATATTGATGTTCGCCCTGATGATCG
>JAQBZY010000377.1 GCA_027620395.1 Pseudomonadota bacterium | reverse complement strand
AGCGCAGGCGGTGCTCGACCGCGCCCGGACCGCCGAACGCGTCCTCAAGGATCAAAGCGGCTTGACCGTCGGCAACCTCGAAATCGCCGCCAGTCAGACCATTGCCAACTATTGGCTGCCACGCCGCCTCGCCGATTTCCACGATGCCCATCCCGGGATAAAATTGAACGTGACCATCGGCAATACTCGGCAGGTCGAAACCGCAGTGGTCAACGGCACCGTCGACATCGGCTTCGTTGAAGGGGCAACGCGGTCTCAGGAACTGATCATCGACACCGTCGACCAGGACCGGATGGCGCTGGTCGTTTCGGCCAAGCGTTGGCCTGACCAATGGAATTCCGAGCATCCACCGGAATTGCTGGCATTGCCCTGGGTGGTCCGCGAACCGGGATCTGGTACCCGCGCCGTGCTCGAGGATTTAATCGCCGCCAGCGGCGCGGCTTGGGAGGATCTTTCGATCGTGCTCGAACTGCCGAGCAACGAAGCGGTCCGCGTCGCCATCGAAGCCGGCGTCGGAGCAGCTTTGATTTCCAGGCACGTAGTCGCGCCCGGCATCGCGGCCGGCATACTCCGCGAGGTCGACATCGAAATCGCGCCGCGCGGCTACCGCATGCTCCGGCACCGGCAGCGGAACTCGACGGCGGCGGGACGCGCCCTGACCGAAATGCTGTTGCAAGCCGGCGATGGCGCGGCGGTCACTTCGCGAATGTCGGATTGAGCGGCTGCCGAAAATCGATCAACCTTGATTGGGTGTGCGGCCGCCGAACCGGCGCATGAAGGCTTCCATGGTACCGGCCTGTAGATAGGCCAAGGCACAACCGAGAAACTTGTCCTTGCCGTCGTCGCCGGCATTGGGACAGGTTTCTTCTTGAATTTTAGGCGTCATGGCGTCGTCCGACGCGGCCGATGGCGGAATCGATCCCGGCAGATCGGCCTCGCGCTTACGCGCCGGCGCGTCGGCATCCTCTTTCTTGGCGATCTGGACATCCGGCCGCACACCCAAGGCCTGCAACGTCTGGCCGGACGGCGAATAATAAAGCGCCGTGGTTAATCTGAGCGCCCCCTCGACCGGCATCGGCATGATCGTCTGCACCGACCCCTTGCCGAAGGTTCTGCTCCCCATCAGCACGGCGCGGCCGTGAAACTGCAAGGCGCTGGCGACGATTTCCGATGCCGACGCGGAGCCGACATTAATCAGAACCACGATCGGTAAACCAGCCGCGATGTCGCCTGATTCCGCACCATAGGACCGATTATCGGCCCCGTTTCGCCCCTTGACCGAGACGATTTCGCCGCGATCGAGAAACGCGTCGGCGACGACCACGGACTGATTGAGCAGCCCGCCCGGATTGTTCCTGAGATCGACGACCAAACCGCGCAGGCCGGGACCGGATTTGGACCGGATATCGCTCATCGCTTCGCGTAAACTGTCGAAAGTCTTTTCCGAGAAGCGCGTGATGCGGATGTAACCAACG
This sequence comes from Pseudomonadota bacterium, assembly GCA_027620395.1. Lineage (GTDB taxonomy): Bacteria > Pseudomonadota > Alphaproteobacteria > Rhodospirillales > Casp-alpha2 > JAQBZY01. Next base: position 1,392 of record JAQBZY010000377.1, on the reverse strand, counting down.
TCACCCTCGGTGTGCCAACGCACCGATTTGACCTTAATGATGGCGCGGACGAGGGTCACGTCGAAGTCTTGCACCTTCGGGCGGCGGATCCGGATCGTCAGTGGCGCGCCCGGCGGTCCACGCATCAAGCGGACGGCATCCCTGAGCGTCTTACCCTGGATCGCCTCGCCGCCGACATGGGTGATCAGATCGCCGCTGACGATGCCGGCCCGCTCGGCTGGCGTGCCTTCGATCGGCGAGATCACCTTGAGCAAGCCCTCTTCCATCGTCACCTGAATACCGAGACCGCCGAACTCACCCTTGGTCGCGGCGAAGCTTTCCTTGAATTCCTCGGCATCGAGATAGCTCGAATGCGGATCGAGTTCGGCCAGCATCTTGTGTAGTGCAAGCTCCACCAAATCCTTGTCCGGCAGACTGCCTGGTATTGGCGACTTTTCCGTAACGCCGGCGATGGCGGCGTCGATCAGCTTGGTGTCGTCGATATCATAAACATAACCGGCGCGGACCCGGCGATAGGCGAAATTGAAATAGTCGAGGCGATCCTTGTCGTCAGGTTTCGTGGCATAGGTTTTGTAAACTTCGCCAAATCTGGCCAGTTGCTGGTAGGTCGCGTCGGGCAGCGGCGACCGGTCCGGCCCCATCGATTCAATAATTCGGCCGATGGTGGTCGAGTTGGAAACGCAGGCGCCGAGGCCTGGCAATATCAACGCGCCGAGCGCCAGCCCGACGACGAACGCAAAAGCCCGCGGCCGCAATCGCCGGATCGAACCGAAGCGGGATTGACGGCCGGTCACGCCATTAGCCGTCGGCGTTGATCTTGGCGGTCAGTTCGCCAATGACGCGGTCGGCGGCGTCGTTCTCGACCTGACAAGTGCCGGCGTTTTCGTGGCCACCGCCGCCGTAAGACAGCATCAGCTCGCCGATATTGGTCTTGGATGAGCGGTTGACGATGGATTTGCCGGTGGCGAGAACCGTGTTCAACTTATTCAGCCCCCACAACACGTGGATCGAGATGTTGCAATCGGGATAGAGGGCATAAATCATGAACCGGTTGCCGGCGTGGATGGCGTCCTCCTTGCGCAGATCGAGAACCACCAAATTGCCGTGCACCGTCGAGCAGCGCTTGATCTGCTCCTTGAATTTCGGCTCGTGGTCGAAATAGAGATCGACTCGTTCCTTGATGTCCGGCAAGGCCAGAATGTCGTCGATCGAGTGGTCACGGCAATAGTCGATCAACTGCATCATCAACTGATAGTTCGACACCCGAAATTCCCGGAACCGGCCGAGGCCGGTGCGGGAGTCCATCAAATAGTTCATCAAATCCCAGCCCTTCGGACGGAGGATGTCCTCCTCGCTGAACTGGGCACTGTCGCCCTTGTCGACGGCGTCCAT
>JAQBZY010000376.1 GCA_027620395.1 Pseudomonadota bacterium | reverse complement strand
AGGCCGGCACGTCGAGCGCCGATCTGATCCTCGATCTTAGGGGCGGCACACCGCTGTTCCCGGCGCCCGAAAAGCGCGACGGCTATTTCAACCCCGATCCGAAAAATCCGGCCCTGGTCATGGAAGCGCTGCTGCAATTGACCGACATGGTCGGCGAATTCGAGAAGCCGCGCTACATCGATTACGACCCCGGTATTTGCGCCCACGCGTCGAGCCGGATCGTCGGCTGCACCAAATGTCTGGATGTCTGCCCGACCGGCGCCATCACGCCAAACGAGGATAAAGTCCGCTACGACCCCTATGTTTGTGCCGGCTGCGGCCTTTGCGCCGTTGTTTGTCCGAGCGGGGCGGCCAAATATGCATTGCCGGCCGGCGATGCCATTTCCGAACGGTTGCGTGCTGTGCTTGGCACCTACGCCAAGGCCAGCGGCCAGGCACCGACGCTGCTTATTCATGACAGCAAGCACGGCCAGGAAATGATCTCGTTGTCGGCCCGCATGGGCCGCGGCCTGCCGGCGTCGACGCTGCCGTTCGTCGTCAATCAGGTGACGCAGATCGGCATCGAGGCCTTGTTCCAGGCCTTCGCCCTCGGCGCGGCGCGGATATTGATGCTACTGCCGCCGGACAAGGCCGCAGACCGCACCACCTTCGAGCGGGAATTCGCCGTCATCGAGGCGGTTCTGGCTGGGCTCGGCTATGGCAAGGACCGGATCGCCGTGATCGAGCCCGTTGATCCCGACGCCTTCGAGGTTTTGCTTTACGACGGCACGGCGGCGGCGATGCCGATCGGCGACATGATCGGCATGGGCCGCAAACGTTCCGTGCTCAGGCTGGCCCTCGACGTCCTGCACCGCAACGCCCCCAACCAGGTGGACGAGATCGCCTTGCCGACCGGCGCCCCCTTCGGCCAAGTCATGGTCGATACCGCCGGCTGCACGCTTTGTCTCGCCTGCGTCGGCGCCTGCCCGACCGGCGCCCTCAAAGACAACTCCGACCTACCGCAACTGAGTTTCGCCGAGGACGCCTGCGTGCAGTGCGGACTTTGCCGCAACACTTGTCCGGAAAAGGTCATTTCGCTGCAGCCGCGGCTCAGCTTCAAGGCCGAGGCACGCAGCCATAAGACCATCAAGGAGGAACAACCGTTCCTTTGCGTCCGCTGCGGCAAACCATTCGCGACGCACGCCACCATCGACCGCCTGACGTCACGTCTTGAAGGTCACGTCATGTTCATGGGCACCGGTAAGCTGGAACGGATGAAGATGTGTGACACCTGTCGCGTCGTCGTCATGACCGAAAGCGACGACAATCCGCTGGCGCACGGCGTGGTGCCGATCCCGAAAACCACCGACGATTATTTACGCGAACGCGAGCGCCTACGCGCCGCCGCCGACGAGGATATGAAGCTAAAGGGCTTGAAGGACGACGGCGAGACTTGAACTCGGCCGAAGGCGGGCAATATTTTCGGATGAGACATTTGCCCCGATAATGAGTAGATTGCGGGAATGTAGGCGCCACGCCTAATGTTGCGCGCCAGATTGACGGCGGCTTTGCCGCCGCACCGAGGGCAGGAAACGTGGACGGAACGACACCCAAAAACACCGGCCAGAAGATGGTCGACCCGTTCGGTCGGCACGTTTCGTATCTTCGCGTTTCGGTGACGGATCGTTGTGATTTCCGCTGCGTCTATTGCATGGCGGAAGACATGACGTTCCTGCCCAAGAAAGATGTCCTCAGCCTCGAGGAACTGGAGCGGCTCTGCACCGCTTTCATCAGCAAGGGCGTGCGCAAGATCCGCCTGACCGGCGGCGAGCCCTTGGTCCGGCGCAACATCATGAGCCTGATCCGCAATCTCGGCCGGCGGGTCAAGGACGGCAGACTCGATGAATTGACGTTGACCACCAACGGCAGCCAGCTTGGGAAATTTGCCGCTGAGCTTAGGGATGCCGGCGTTCAACGGATCAACGTTTCCGTCGACACGTTGGATCCGGAAAAATTCCAACACATCACCCGCTGGGGCAAGCTCGATACGGTCATGGCCGGCCTCGAAGCGGCGAAACAGGCCGGGCTCCGGATCAAGATCAACACCGTGGCGCTGCGGCACGTCAACGCCGGCGAAATCGACGAATTAATCCGCTGGACCGGTGACAACGGTTTCGATCTGACCTTGATCGAGACCATGCCGTTGGGAGAAATCGACGAGGACCGCGTCGATCAGTACATGCCGTTATCCGAACTTAGGCGCGATCTCGAACGCCGCTGGACCTTGACCGATATTCCGTATCGGACCGGCGGACCGGCGCGCTACACCGAGGTTATTGAAACCGGCCGCAAGCTCGGTTTCATCACGCCGCTGACCCATAATTTCTGCGAAAGCTGCAACCGGGTGCGGCTGACCTGCACCGGCACGCTGTTCATGTGCCTGGGCCAGGAGGACGCCGCCGATCTCCGGGCGCCACTCCGCGCGTCGGACGACGATGCGTTGCTGGGTGCCGCCATCGACGAGGCCATCGGCCGCAAGCCGAAAGGGCACGATTTCGTCATCGACCGGCGCGATCAGGGTCCCGCCGTTGGCCGTCACATGTCGATGACCGGCGGCTGAGCCGGCCTCCTTTTCGATTAGTTCACCGACTTCATCCTTCGAGACGCCTGCTTTGCGGGCTCCTCAGGATGAGGAAATGGCAACTGGCACATTTATCTTGGGTGCCTAAAGCACAATTGTCAGCGGCGGACGATCGACTGCGATCGGCTTCGCACGTCCGACAATAACTGTTGCGTCAATTGAGCCTGCTTTTGTTCGAGTTCCTGCGCCAGCTGCACTTGCACCTCGATCAATTGTTTCTGCTCGGTCGCCAATTCATCGGTCCGGGATTTTT
>JAQBZY010000375.1 GCA_027620395.1 Pseudomonadota bacterium | reverse complement strand
CCACGTCGCGGCAGCGGTCGACCATGCCCTTGAACTGCTTCGCCACCATCTTCGGGTCGAGATGCCGCATGGTGATGTAGAGCCCGCCGTTCGGCGCCGTCTTGCCGGTGCGCATTTCCGAAAACATGGCCCGGCTGACGATGTCGCGCGTCGCGCGTTCGCCGCGTTCGTCGTACTTGTGCATGAACCGCTCGCCGGCGCCGTCCAGCAAATGGCCGCCGAAACCGCGCAGCCCTTCCTCGATGATGGTGCCGGTGATCCGCGTGTCCCGGCCGGCGATCAGCCCGGTCGGATGGAATTGCACCATTTCCATGTCCCGCAGTCTGAGCCCGGCCCGGAGCGACATGGCGAGCCCGTCGCAGGTCTTGTCGCCGCTCGGCGTGTGATAGCGGTACATGGTCGGGCCGCCACCGGTCGCCAGCAGCACGGCGGCCGCCTGCACCAGCCGGAACCCGCCGGTCCGCATGTCGATCATCAGCACGCCTGAGATACCGCCGCCGTTCTTGGCCGGGATCAACGCCAAAGCGCGGTGATCTTCCATCCGTTTGATGTCGCGCGCCCACACCTGCTCGGCCAGGCGGTTGATGATCTCGATGCCGGTCAGATCGCCCTTGTGGACGGTGCGGTCGAAGGTCTGCCCGGCGAACGCCTTCTGGTGCACGGAGCCGTCCGGATTGCGGTCGAAAAAGCAGCCGAGTTCGTTTTCCAACTCACGGATCCGGACCTGGGCGCCTTTCACCAGGGCCCAAGCGAGATCCTGGTTGTTGATCCACTTGCCGCCCTCGACGGTGTCCATGAAATGCCGCTCGGCCGAATCACCCGGCGCCAACGCCACGTTGTAGCCGCCCTGCACCATCCGGGTGCAACCGCATTTGCCAAGCAGGCCCTTGACCGCGACGGTAACCTCGAGTTCAGGATTGGCGGCCTTGGCGTGCAGCGCGCCGAACAGGCCGGCGCCACCGGAACCGAGAACCAAAACGTCGGTGCGATGCCGTTCGATCTCGATAGCCATCAATCCGTCCTCCTCATGCCGACGTCGCGACCAGCGCGATGCCGGAAGCCAAGAGAATGCCGAGCACGACATCGCGGAACCGCCGCTCGTCGAGGCGCCCATAACACGCCAGGCCAGCGATGGTGCCGGCGATCAGGAACGGCAGGCACATGGCGAACCGTTTGCCGGTCTCGATGTCGACAAGACCGGCGACGGCGGCCGAAACGAAGGCCAGCGCGTGCATCGCCAAAATGTAAGGCTGAAAGGCGCCGCGCTGCATTTCCTTGGACCAACCCCGGAGGCCGCACCAAAGCGTCGGCAGCACGCCTGACAGTCCGGCCAGTCCGCCGAGCACGCCGCCCACGAGACCGACCGCGCCGTCGGCGGCGGCACCGCCGATGTTGATCGCCGGCAGGCGGCGCAGGAACAGAAATACCGCGCCATAGACCGTGAGAAAGATACCGGCGGCCAAGCGGAACGGCGTCGGTTCGGCGAACCCGAGCAGCCAGGTGCCGAGCGGGATGCCGACCACGCCGGAGATCAAAAACGGCATCAGTTTGGAATGGTCGAGCCGGCCACGGAGCCGCCACAGCGAGAACGCAGAATTCACCACCCCGCAGGCGACGATCAGCGGCACCGCTTCCAAAGGCGTCATGATTTGCAGCCAAAAAGCGATTGCGATCAACGCATCGCCAAACCCGACCGCGCCGATGGAAAACGCCATGGCGAAGGCACCGGACAGAAGCAGGATCAATTCAAACGACATTGAAAGCGAACAGCAGGGCGATGGCGGCGGCGCTGCCGGACGCAATGGCGATGGCGGTCTTGGCGGTCTCGCCGAGCCCTAGGAATTCGAGCGCCAACAGCCTGAGCCCGCCCATCATGTGCAGCGCCAACAATCCGACCAGGATGATTTCGCCAAGCTTGACCGCCGGCGCCTCGGTCCAGCGGAGAAATCCGTCCAACCGGCGCTCGCCCTGGATCGCCAGCGCCAGCACATAAAAATGCGCCGGCAGAAACAACGCCAACAACAGCCCGGAAAGCCGGTGTGCCATGAACGCCCAATAATGCGGGTGTTGACGGTGCCGGCCTTCCTTGGTGTTGGCCTTCATGATGGCCCCGCCGTGTAAAGCGCGATCACGGCGCGAAATCCCATCATCAGAATGATCAAACTTGCCGTCGCCATCGCGGCGTGAACGGCCCGCGGCGTCAAATTGGTTGCTTCATTCAAGATGGTGCGGATGCCGATCGGCGCGTGCACGGCGATGGCGGAGACGAAGACCGAATAGAACGCCAGCCAATAGCCGTTACCGGAAACCCGGCCAATGATCTCGGCGCCGCTGATGCCGCCCCGGACGGCGTAAATCATGGTCGCCAGATGCACCGAGACGGCGAGCGCCAGCACCACGGCACTGGCGCGTTGCCAAAGCCAGAGCCGCGTTTCGGTCTTGGGATTTGCCAATGCGCCTCGTCCTCGCTCAGAGTTCGCCCTTGAGGGCGGCCATGGCCGTCGCCCGCTTCAAGCCGGCGATCGAGCGGGTCGGGTTCAAGTACTTCGGGCAATGTTCGACGCAGCCTTGCTGCGAGTGGCAGGCATGGCAACCGGCGTCGCCGGCAACGGCGCGCAGCCTCGCCGCATTGCCGCCGTCGCGGACATCGTTGACCAGGGTCCAGGCACGGTTAAGCGCGGCCGGCCCAAGATAATCCTTGTTCCATTCGACGATGTCGCAGGCGGCGTAACAAACCGCGCAGCCGATGCATTCGATGCCGATGGCGGCTTGCTTGCGCTTCGGATCGTCCGGCAGGACGACGTCGAAATCGTCATGGCGGGTCTTGGTCGGATGAAACTTGCCTTCGGCGCGGTTCATCTTGTCGAAGAATTCCGTCATGTC
>JAQBZY010000374.1 GCA_027620395.1 Pseudomonadota bacterium | reverse complement strand
ATCTCGGCCGGCCTAACATCGGCGCGAAAATCGCGCCTGATTTCCTGCCACCGGAAGCGGATCGAATTCCGGACGATGCCGGCGTCGAGATCCTTCAGCGTATCGACGATCGGCGACCACTCGACCAGCGCATCCGGACTTACGGAAAACGCATCCTCGCCGTCCAAGACCTCGCGCCAAACCTGGGACGCAATCCGCTCACGCACCTTTTGGCACGACTGCACAAACTGCGGCCCCGCTTCCTCGGGCATCCCAATGCGATTAAAAATAGCTTCCAGCATGGCTTTCATGAGATCCCGAACGGTTTGCTCGTCGCCGCCCGCCCGCGCCATCAGACCGCCGGCAAAAACGGTGAGATCGGAAATGCACGCCGCGAAGACATGCCACTTGGCAACATTGAGCAGCGCAACGAAGTCGTCGTTGTGGAATAGTTCGGCGTGCCGGGTGCCGGCACGGGTCCGCATATAGCCATAGAGCGAGGTCTGTGCCACGTGGCTCGATCGGGTTTCGACGAAGATCGATAGCGCCTCCGGCGTTTCGATCGGCTGGCGCCGCTTGGCGCTGCTGGCGCCAAGATAGGTTCTTATCGAAAAGAGCACCGAAAGCGCTTTCCGGCCTAAATTTGCCGCGTTAACCATGTCAGTCCAATCACGTCCAAAATCGCAATAAAGTGTTCTTTTTTCTGAAACTATGTACACTGAGGCGCTTTCGTAGCACCGTGGCACCCTTGGCAACAAGGAGTGTCGATCAATAAGAATGTCGGTGTCCGCATTTTGCAACAGGTGAGTTTACGGAGGAGGGAGACTATAAATGGCTACAGAAAATGCGCAACTCGCCGAACATTGGCGGCGAACGAAGTCCTTGATGATCATTCATCTATCGATCTGGTTCGTGTTCGCGTACCTGGTTCATTGGTTCGCGCCGCAATTGAATAAGTTTACGTTCATGAGCTTCCCGCTCGGCTTCTACATGGCCGCGCAGGGTTCGCTGGTTGCTTTCGTGGTTCAGCTTTTCGCTTTTGTCCATCAACAGGACAAAATTGACCGCGAATGCGGCATGGCCGAATGAGCAGAGGGGGAAAATAGACAATGAGTTCCACTGACAAAGGTTCATTTATCGACAACCTGCCAAAGATATACGGGATGTATACAGGCGGGTTCATCGTCTTCATCGGTTTAATGGCCGTCCTGGAGCAGATGGGCTTGAAGGCCGATACCATCGGCATTCTGTTCGTCGCCTTCACCATCGTCATTTATGCCGGCATCGGTTGGCTATCGCGCACCATGGACGTCGGCGCCTACTACGTCGCCGGCCGCCAGGTGCCACCAGTGTTCAACGGCATGGCAACGGCGGCGGACTGGATGTCCGGCGCGTCGTTCGTGGCCATGGCCGGCGGCATCTACATGGGTGGTCACAGCTACCTGGCGTTCGTCGTCGGTTGGACCGGCGGCTACGTGCTGGTGGCGGTGTTGATGGCGCCGTATCTGCGTAAGTTCGGCTGCTACACGGTGCCGGACTTCGTCGGCACCCGCTACGGCGGCAATTTGGCGCGGTTCTGCGCCGTTGTCGTTCTGGTGGTTGCGTCCTTCACATACGTGACGGCGCAGATCAACGCCACCGGCACCATCGCCTCGCGGGCACTACAAGTCCCGTTCGGCGTCGGCGTGTGGTTCGGGCTCTTGGGCATTCTGCTTTGCTCGATGCTGGGCGGCATGCGCGCCGTCACCTGGACCCAGGTGGCGCAGTACATTGTCTTGATCATCGCCTACCTGGTTCCGGTGATCTGGATGTCGAACAAACAGGGCTTCGGCCTGATTCCGCAGTTGGTCTACGGCGACGCCGTGGCCCGCATCGCGGAGCTGGAACCGTTGCTGGGGATCGGCACGTTAAAACCGGCGGCGCCGGTTGCCGGCATGGCGGCGCTTGTCAAAACGCACGCCACGGCAGGCGGCGGGTTGGCCGCTTGGCAGTTCGTGACGCTGGTCGCTTGCATGATGCTCGGCACCGCTTCGCTACCGCACATCCTGATGCGTTATTTCACCACGCCTTCGGTGAAGGACGCCCGGACGTCGGTGGCTTGGTCGCTGCTGTTCATCTTCCTGCTCTACTTCACCGCGCCGGCGCTGGCGACGTTCACCAAGTTGCAGATCCTCGATCCCAACTTGGCGACCAGCATCATCGGCAAATCGATCGCGCAAGTTAACGCGGTCGAGTGGATCGAGAAGTGGAGTAACGTTGGCTTCGTCAAGATCATCGACTCCAACGGCGACGGCATCCTGCAGATCAACGAGTTCTTCATGCGGGGTGACATCGTGGTGTTGGCGACACCGGAAATCGCGGGCCTTCCGTACGTGATTTCGGGTCTGGTCGCGGCCGGCGGCATGGCAGCCGCCATGTCGACGGCGGATGGTCTGCTGCTGGCCATCGCCAACGCGCTGTCGCATGATCTGTACTACAAGATCATCGACCCGAAGGCGGACACCAAGAAGCGGTTGCTGGTCGCCCGCGGCCTGCTCGTCGTCATCGGCGCCGCAGCCGCCTTTGTCGCCAGCTTCCGCCTCACCACTATCCTAGGTGCGGTGGCATGGGCCTTCGACTTCGCGATGTCCGGCCTGTTCTTCCCGCTGGTCCTGGGCGTCTGGTGGAAACGGGCCAACCGTCAAGGCGCGATCGCCGGCATGGTCGCCGGCTTGCTTTCCGGCACTTGGTACCTCTACGAAGTCCGTTGGGGCGGGATGACGCCTTGGGTGGGTATCGATCACCTACGCTTCGGCATCATCGGTGCTTCGGTCAGCCTCGTCGCCATGGTTGTGGTGTCGTTGATGACCCCGGAACCGGACGAGGAAACCCAAAGAATGGTCGACGAAATCCGCATTCCGAAGG
>JAQBZY010000373.1 GCA_027620395.1 Pseudomonadota bacterium | reverse complement strand
CCCGAGCCGGCTTCGACGACACTTCCGGTCAGATGAAACCGGCCCTTCGACAGTCCGTCGAGCGCGGACGGGATCTCGTAGCGGCTTTGCAGCCGCTCGCTCACCGCTTGCGCCAGAAGCGTCCCCATCGGTTTGGTGGTGCCGGCAACCGGAGAAACTTGCACCGCCTCGAAAAACATTTCCGGCCGGACCCCTGACGCGTCGACGTCGTCCTCGCGGCCGAAGGGCCTTGGTAAGTTGCCGCACGCCGACAGCAGCAGCATGCCGCAAATGGCGGCGCCGAAGGCCATCGTCAGGCGGTGCCGAGCGCGATCACGCACGTCGCAAGTGTCCCCAAGGCGCAAAGCAGGAAGAACAGAACCACATAATTCATCGTCGGCTCATGCCCGGTGGATCAGATCGAGCCGCTGGCGCGACAGCCGTTCCGGCGCGCCGGCCGTTGTCAGGATTGTCTCGCCCAGGCACATGGCGAGCTTGGCCGGACTATCGAAAATGATCATGTGACAAAAGAACACCATGCCGGGCTCGATCTCGACCGGATTGTCGGCATAGAGCATCGGCCAATCCATCCAGACCGGCGCGAACGTGGTACCCATGCTGTAGCCGCAGGCATTCATGCGGTGCTCGCGCATGCCGGCGGCATCGATCACTCGGGCGTGCGCGGCGAAGGCGTCGCCGACCGTGTTGCCGGGCCTGAGCGCATCCTCGACCGCCAACAGCGCGTCGTGCGCCGCGTCGTACATGCTTTGCTGGCGCGGCGGCATCTTTCCCAGCACGATGGTCCGGAACATGGCGGCGTGATAGTGCCGATAGGCCCCGGCCCATTCGAGATTGAGTTGGTCATCGGCGGTCAAGGTCCGGCGGCCGGATTTATAGCGGCAGAGAAGCGCATCGTCGCCCGACCCGATAATGAATTCGTTTCCGGCATAGTCGCCGCCGCCCTTGAACACCGCGCCTTGCATGGCGGCCAGTATGTCGCCTTCCGACACGCCCGGCTTGGCCAACCGAACCGCTTCGTCGAGGCCATCGTCGGCAAGTTCGGCGGCGCGCCTGACGTAGGCGATCTCGGCCGGGCTTTTGATGAGGCGCAGTTCGGTCACCAGTTCCGAGGCGTCTTCCAACGTGCAGAAGCCGTCAAGCGCAGCGGCGACGCGCTGCCCGTTCCTGGCGGTCAGTCCATAGGCTTCCCACTCGATGCCCAGGCGCCGCCCGCCGCAGCCGATCTCGGCCAGAACGTTCTTGAGCTCCCTGGCCGGTTGGGCGTCCGGCCGGTCGACCCAGATGCGGATGTCCTTGATCACCGAGGTGTTCTCCGCTTGCCGCAAATCCGGCGCCCTGGTCAGCAGCATCAACCGGCCATCGGAACCGAGATAGAGACACTGAAAAAAGACAAAGCCGAAGGTGTCGTATCCGGTCAGGTAATACATACTTTCCTGACGGAACATCAAAAGACCGTCGAGGCCGGCCGCGTTCATTGCCTGGATGGCGTGAGCGAGACGGCCAGCCAGTTCCGCTTCTTCGAAATGCAAAGCCATTTATTCCTCCATGACGATGGCCGAGAGCCCCCGGCCGTAATCGCCTTCACCGGTGAGCGTAGCGCGGCGGTAACTAAAAAACCGCTCGGCATCGGCGCAAGTGTCGGCGTTGATAGCATCGACGCTGACTAGGCCGAGCTGTTCCAAACGGTCGACCACGTACCAGGCGAGACTAAACTGATACTTACCGGGTTTGGCGCCCTCAGTGAAGAACCGGCCGTTCCCCGACCCGGCCTCCAAAAAGGCAGTTCGGAACTCGGCGCCGACTTCGTAGGATTTCTGCTGAATGCAGGGACCGACGACGCAAGTGATCCGGTCGAGACTAGCGCCTAATTTCAGCATCGCTTCGAGCGTCGCGTCCAGTACGCCGCCGAGCGCTCCCTTCCAGCCGGCGTGCGCGGCGCCGATGACGCCGGCATCGGCATCGGCAAATAGAACCGGCGCGCAATCGGCGGTGAGAATGCCAAGCGCGATGCCAGGACGCTCGGTGACGACGCCGTCGACCTTCGGCGCGCGATCAGGTGTCCACGGCTCGATCAGACGGATTACATCGGGCGAATGAACTTGATAGAGAGTGACCAACGCGTCCGGTTCGAGATCGAGCGACGCCATGGCCCGGGCCCGATTGGCGGCGACATCGGCCTTCGCGTCGGCGGAGCCGAACCCGCAATTGAGCGATCCGTAAATGCCTTTGCTGACACCGCCCTGGCGGGTGAAGAAAGCATGGCGGATGCCAGGCGCGGCGGTGAGGACCGGAGACGTCAACATCCGTCGATTATCTTCGAAACGCCGGAGGCGGGAAAGTAAAAGCGGCGCGACGCAACGCCAAATCAGACGCCGAGATCGATATCGACCATCAGGGCGCTGGCCAAGTCTTCAAGGGCGGCCGCGAGATCGTCGCCATCAAGGCCTGCCGGCAGGCGGACTTGGGCGCTGGCCTTGAACAATTGCCCGCCGCCATGCGGCGCCGCCTCGATCGAAGTTTCCATCTCCTCGACGCTGACGCCCCGCTCGGCCAGGCAATGCGTGATGTCGCGAAGAATGCCCGGCTGATCGGCGCCGACCAGATCGAGCCTGAGCAGCGGGCCGGGATCGCCGCCGGCCGGCTGGGCCGCGGCCTCGATCATCAAATGCAGATCGTCATCGGCCAGCGCCTGGAGCGCGCTGGTCATGGCCGCGGCCTGGGCATCGGAAACCGACACTGTGGCGACGCCGGCGAACTTTGACGCCAGATGCGCCATCCGGCTTTCCAGCCAATTGCCGCCGTTATTGGATACAGTTTCCGAAATCCGCTCGACGATGCCGGGACGATCGGTGGCGATAAAGGTGATGACCAGGGTCGCTGTCATGTCGTTTA
>JAQBZY010000372.1 GCA_027620395.1 Pseudomonadota bacterium | reverse complement strand
TAACTGTCAGATCAGGTCTGAATTACTACAGATAAAGGCCCGAAGCGTTACATTTTTGCGCCGCAACGAGCACATTTTCGGAATTTCCTTCAACAAAAACACCGGCCAGATATCGCTGCTCGGAAAGTCCGTGGCGCGCGATATCAAGGACCGTCTCCGGGCCAGCGGCCTCGACACGTCGGGCGATCTCAGGGTTTTCACCGATGCCCGCGTCGTCAGCCACAATGCCAACGAGGTCAAGCCCTACCCGGCCAGGGGCCCAAACTACAGGCTCTACTCCTGGCGGATCAACAATCTGCTGGCGCCGACGCCGAGCCTCAAAATCGGATTGTAATAGAATCGTTTACGGCCCCATCTTTCGAGATGCTCGCTGCCGCTCGCTCCTCAAGATGAGGGGATGAGGGCCAGCCGAAGCCTCACCTTTCGGGACGTTCGCTGCCGCTCGCTCCTCAAGATGAGGGGATGAGGGCCAGCCAAAGCCTCATCTTTCGAGACGGCACGAAGTGCTTCCTCATGATGAGATCCAACATATACCTCATCCTGAGGAGGACCGAAGGTCCGTCTCGAAGGATGATGTTGCAAGTCCGAGTGACGTTTGGTGGCAATTACTTCCGCGTCAGCCGGCGGATCAGGCTCGAGGTATCCCAGCGCCGGCCGCCCATCTGCTGGATTTCGCCATAGAACTGATCGACCAGCGCGGTGACCGGCAGCAGTGCGCCGTTGCCCTTCGATTCCTCGAGCGCGATGCCTAAGTCCTTGCGCATCCATTCGACCGCGAAGCCGAAGTCGAACTTGTCGTCGGCCATGGTCTTGCCACGGTTTTCCATTTGCCAGGATCCGGCGGCGCCCTTGGAGATGCAATCGACCACCAATTTTGGATCGAGACCAGCCTTGCTGGCGAACGCCAATCCCTCGGATAAGCCCTGCACCAGACCGGCGATGCAGATCTGGTTGACCATCTTGGTCAATTGCCCTGCTCCGGCCGGCCCCATCAGGGTCACGGCGCGGGCGTAGCTGTCGATCACCGGTTTGGCCTTGTCGAAGGTCTTTTGGTCGCCGCCGACCATGACCGTGAGAACGCCGTTCTCGGCGCCGGCCTGACCACCGGATACCGGGCCATCCAGGAAGCCGATGCCTTTCTCGGCGGCCTTTTCGGATATTTCGCGCGCCACGATGGCCGATGCCGTGGTGTGATCGCACAAGATGGCGCCCTTCGCCATGCCGGCAAGGACGCCGTCGTCGCCATACATGACGCTTCTAAGATCGCTATCGTTGCCGACGCACGAAAACACGAACTCGGCACCCTTGGCTGCATCGGCGGGTGTCTTGCCGAAACTGCCGCCGTGTTCCTTGGCCCATTTTTCAGCCTTAGCGGTGGTGCGATTATAGACCGTGACCTCGTGCCCCTTATTCTTCAGGTGTCCGGCCATTGGATAGCCCATGACGCCGAGACCGATGAATGCGGTTTTTGCCATTGTTGTGTTCTCCTCTGGAATTCTTGCTGCTGAATGATCCGCGCCAGTGCCCAGAGTGGGCCGGCCGGCAGCTTTGGCCGGAATATAGAGGTCAAACTCCGGTCCGACTAGCCCCGATGTCCGGCTTTTCGGTCCCATGGCGCTTGATCGGGTGCCCGGGATCGGCGAAAAGCAGCCGATGGACAGCGATATCCTGATTTCCGATGCCGCCCCGGCACAGCCGTTCCAGGTTCAGGAACTGCCGGTGATCGCGATATTGGCCCGGGCCGCGCACCGGACTTACCAAAGCCGCTGGCAAAAACGCCTGTGCAAGCGGCCGGCACGGCTGATTTATGACTTTGCGCACGATGTCTTTAAACTGGGTGGCACCGGCAAGCTTACGGTGGCAATGCCGGACGGCAAAAAAAATGCCCGCTTCGATGCCCGCAAGGCGCACTTCGGGAGCCTGTATTTTGACCGGGCACCGGCCGGCTACGAGCCGGACGTCGCGGCGGTATTGGCGGCGTTGCTGACAGGGCCGCGGACGTTCTTGGATATCGGCGCCAACTGGGGCTATTTCACGCTGTATGCCGCGGCACTGCGGGGCTTTACGGGACCAATCCACGCCTTCGAGCCGGCCCCGGCGACCCGGGCCGATCTTAATGGCCTCGTTGCCGAGCTTGCCTTGGCGTCCAGAGTCACGGTGCATGCCGAGGCCTTGTCCGATCACCATGGCCAAGCCGAGATGGCGATCCACGAGGCCGAGACTGGGCTCAACCGCATTGCCGGCAGCGGCTTGGGCCGCGAGGGTGCGGGACGAGCCAGCGTCGCCTTGGCCCGCTTGGACGACCTCGGGCTCTCCCCCGACGTCATCAAGATGGATGTCGAGGATCACGAATTCGAGGCGCTTTCCGGCGGCCGGGCCGTGTTGGCCGAGGCCAAACCGGCGATCATCGTCGAAAGTTGGCTGACGCCGCCGAAGCCGGTCCGCACACTCCAGGCACTCAGGCTTCTCGACGATCTTGGTTATCGGCTTTATCAGCCGTGCTGGCAGGTCCGGACGGCGGACGGCCCGGTGATCTTCCCCGACATCGGGGATCGGCTGCCGGGACCGGATTGCCGCTTGGCGCTGGTGCCGTTCCAGCCCGAGCAGCGGTTCATGCTCCGCCAGCAGATGAACGTGGTGGCTCTGCACAAGGACCGCCTCAAGCAGTTGATCGGATTTCAATTCTCGCGCGCGGACATCGCCTAAGCGATGGAGGCAAAGATGCCATTTTCGAGCAATCGGGCCGGTCGCGTCGCGCTCACGGCTACGGCAGTTGTCGATGCGCCATTCCGTTCCGCTTTCCTGGAAAATTACATTCGCTTCGGCAGTTTCCGGTTTTTCGATGAGTGGCGTTGCAAACGCTTGGAAAATCGCCCGAAATAGCCGCGCCATGGGAATCGACCGATGATCA
>JAQBZY010000371.1 GCA_027620395.1 Pseudomonadota bacterium | reverse complement strand
GACCCGAACCTGGGCAAGATATTCGCGAAGCCCCGAGACCAAAATTTCACGGCATAGAATGACCGCCGCCGGCAGAACCGTCAGCCCGCCGACCCGGTCTATCCCAACCAACACCAAAAGAACCGAGGCGACGAGAAGCTTGTCGGCGATCGGATCGAGAAACCGGCCGAACGCGGACTGCTGATGCCAGGCCCGAGCCAGATAGCCGTCAAAGAAGTCGGTGATGCAGGCAATCGTATAGACCGCGAATGCAAACCAACTGGCCACCGGATCGACCAGAAACACCAAGGCGCAGACCAGCAGCGGGATAGCGACGATGCGCCCGAGCGTCAGTAAATTCGGTATGCTTGTCAGCACGGCAAAAGAAACTCGCATGATTGAGCGCGCCAGCCGCGCCATGGAAGATTGTTAGCAGACTTGGCTCCCGGTTGAAACCGGCCCGGCTGGGTTGGGGTCACTTATTCGCGGCCCGGCGGGCCGC
The DNA here is from genome assembly GCA_027620395.1 of Pseudomonadota bacterium. GTDB lineage: Bacteria > Pseudomonadota > Alphaproteobacteria > Rhodospirillales > Casp-alpha2 > JAQBZY01. The sequence goes on along the minus strand of JAQBZY010000371.1, from coordinate 2,448 downwards.
CTCGGCGCTATCGATCACCGGCACGAACTCGAAGCTAACCAAGCCGGCCCATTTTGCCGCCCAGACATCCAAAAGCACCCGGTCGTCGCATTCCATGAGCTGGAAACATCGGCCGAGATCGTCGCTGATCCAACTGTCGATGTAACGGAGGCCCGGCGGCAACATACGGCCTTGTTCCCTGTGCCGGTCGTAAACCGCTTGGGCGGCGCCCGGCAGAAATATTTCGATGACCATAACCCGCATGTAACCCCCGCGCCGGCACCCGGCCTAAGTATCGGGATGGAACCAGTCGTAGATTTTCTTGGCCGTGGTGCGGCTGATGCCGTCGACCGCTTCCAAGTCCTTGACGCCAGCCTCGGCGACCGCCTGGGCAGCGCCGAAATGATGCAACAGCGCCCGCTTCCGCTTGCCGCCGATGCCGGGGACATCGTCCAGGATCGAACGTTGCACCTGCTTCGACCGCCGATTGCGGTGCGTGCCGATGGCGAAACGATGCGCCTCGTCCCGGATCCGCTGCAAGAAATAAAGCACCGGATCCTTTGGATCGAGTTCGATCGGCTGGGCCCGGTCGGGAAGAAAAATCCGCTCCCGACCGGCGTTGCGGTCCGGGCCCTTGGCGATTGCCGCCAACGCCACGTCCTCGATCCCCAAATCCTCTAGGACCGCCTTGGCGACCCCTAGCTGGCCCTTGCCGCCGTCGACCAGGACCAGATCCGGCCAGCCGCCACCGGCACGGCCTGGATCCTCCCTAAGTGCCCGGCCGAAGCGCCGTTCCAGGACTTCCCGCATCATGTCGTAATCATCGCCCGCCGACGCCGCCCCGGAACCGGCCCGGCGGATGTTGAACTTGCGATACGCCGGGCGCATGAAACCTTCCCGGCCGACCACGATCAAGGCGCCGACGGCATTGGTACCGGAGACATGCGAGTTGTCGTAAACCTCGATCCGGTCCGGCGACCCGTCCAATCCAAGCGCCTTCGCCAAACCTTCGAGCAGGCGTAGCTGCGAGGCACTTTCCGACATTCGTCTGGCCAAGGCGTCGCGCGCGTTCTGCACCGCATGCTCAATGACGCCCAGCTTGGGTCCCCGGCTAGGCTTCCTGACTTCGACCCGGCGTCCTGCCCGGACCCTGAGCGCCTCTTCGATCAATCCGCGGTTCGGCGGGGTGTGGCTGGTCAAGATCAACTTCGCCGGCGGCGTGCGGGCATAGAACTGACCCAGGAAAGCTTCCAGGATGGCGGCAGGCGTGTCTTCCGTAGCGTGGCTCGGGAAATAAGCCCGGTTGCCATAGCTTCGCCCACCCCGAAAGAAGAACACCTGCACGCAGGTTTGGCCGCCGTCCTGATGCGCCGCGATCACGTCGGCCTCGTCAAGGCCGGCCGAAAATACTTCGTGCCGGCTTTGTACCCAAGTCAGCGCCCTGATTCGGTCCCTAAATTGCGCCGCCGCCTCGAAATCGAGGTCATCGGATGCGGCCTGCATGCGCGTCGCCAACTCCTGCTGGATGCGCTGACTGTCGCCCTGCAGGAACAAGCGCGCTTCCTCGACCAAGGTCCGGTAGTCTTCTGCGCTGACGCGCCCGACACAGGGCGCGGCGCAGCGCTTGATCTGGTGTAGCAGGCAAGGCCGGGTCCGGTTAGCAAAGACGTTGTCGGAACACGTTCGGAGCAAAAATGCCCTCTGTAACAGCGCCAGCGTGTCATTGACCGCCCATACCGAGGCGAACGGGCCGAAATATTGGCCGGGCCGGCTCCTGGCACCCCGGTATTTGACGATCTGCGGATATGGATGATCGCCGGTGACCAATATCATCGGGAACGATTTATCGTCCCTGAGCAAGATGTTGTAACGCGGCGCATAGCGTTTGATCAGATCCGATTCCAAAAGCAGCGCCTCGGCCTCGGTTTCGGTGGTGACTATTTCCAGTGCCACCGTCTGCTGAATCATCCGGCGGATGCGGACAGATTGCCGCTCCGGGTGGGTATAGCTAGTGACCCGCTTACGGACGTTCTTGGCCTTGCCAACGTAAAGCACATCTCCAGCGGCATTCAGCATCCGGTAAACACCCGGGGTCGTCGGCAGGCTGGGCAGGCGGGCGCGGATGGCGTCGGCGCCCTTGCCGGCGGGCTCGGCAACGGTTGGATCGGCGACCTCGGTCATGGCTTCTTTGTTACTCGGACTGTGGGAGCCGTCAATTGGCATCCGCCGATGCACACGCCTGGGCAATTTCAGTGCTTCAACACCTCAGCTGTCCACCATCCCTGTGGATAAGTCTGTTGTAAAGTCGAGAAAGACGGGCAAGGAAAAACGCTTTGGAAGCGTTCGAAGGAATTTGCACAATAATTAGGCACTCGACAACATGTTGATAATAATAATTTTGGGGCTGTCCTAGATAACTAAGTTAAATACAGCCTAACCCACTGTTTTATTTGCTTCATCTGATGCTGC
>JAQBZY010000370.1 GCA_027620395.1 Pseudomonadota bacterium | reverse complement strand
ACCCTTGCTGGTTGGGGGCAATGACGCTGGCCTCGCCGTCGTGCCAACGCTCGCCGGCAAAGGTCCAAACTCTCCCTTTAGTTGCTTTACTCATTGATAACCACCTTAAGATAATAATGTGCCCAATAAGACTACCCGAATGGGCGGCCAAGTATAACCCCCTGGCTAGCCCATTTGGCATCGACCGGTTGACACGGACACGGGAGCTCGTAAGCTTAATGTTCCTATTTTGTTCTTGCCGCCGGATATTAATATCCGCACCTCAAACCAAGGAGAATGAACATGGATGGCGGCCGCATTATCAACCCGTTTAGTTCCGTCGAGGAAGCTTGGTTCTGGTTCACCCGCTGCCAATTGGCGCGCTGGGAAGGCGCGCGCATCGACACCGGCAGCAAACTCGACGAGCGCCCCTGTGGCCCGGACGATATCTATCGTTGGGCATGTGATCTCTATCGGACCCGCGCGATTGGCCCGGCGCATCTGGAAATCATGGCCGAATACGGTTTCCTCGGCCGGACGCCCGACATGCACCTCGATGCCGAGCTGATCGATGGATTGCTTTGGGCCGAAGGCATGCACCAACTCGACAAGTTGCTGCGCACCAAGGGGATGATTGAGCCATGAGCGGTCAAGGGCTCGGCATGCGACCGCACGGCTGGTCATTCGCCTTGGTTCTGTTCGATGGCGGATGCAGCCTTCCATATCTTCAGCTGCTCAAACCCGGTTACCGGCATTGCCTGGCAATTGTCCAGACCGCCGACGGTTGGGTGCTGTTCAATCCACTGTCCAACTCAACCGAAATCGTCACCTTGCCGAAGCTTCGCCCGGATCGACTGATCCGGGCCTTCAAGGACGATGGCTTGGATGTCGTTGCGGTCCAGCGCCGGCGCCCGATCGCCCGCGAACATCCATGGATACCGTACAGTTGCGTTGAGGCGGTGAAGCGGCTGATCGGCGTCCGCGAGCGGTCAGTCTTGACGCCTTGGCAGTTGCGCCGGCGGCTAGCCCAGTGGTCGATGCGCCATCGCCTCCACTAAGAAGAAATCCCGGGCGGCTGTTCGGTTGCCACCCGGGATCCAGAAAAGGTTCGCGTTCGCGGTTAGGCCAAATGCTTCTTGAAGAATGCCGTCGTCCGCTCCCAGGCGAGCTTGGCGTCGGGTTCGTTATAGCGGGCACCGGTCGGATTGGCGAAGGCATGGTCGGCGTCGTACCAATGCGTCGTGAAGGTCTTGCCGGCTTTTTTCATCTCGGCTTCGAAGCCCTCGACCATTGGCTTGTTGATGTTCTGATCCTTGAGCGCGAAATGACCGAGCACCGGGCCCTTAAGTTTGGCGAGATCTGCGGCCTTGCGGTTGACGCGGCCATAATAGATCACCGTCGCCTCGGCTGGCCGGACTATCGACGCGTTCAATGACCAGCCGCCGCCGAAGCACCAGCCGACGGTGCCGATTTTCCCAGAGACGCTTTTGACGGTGCGAAGCCAGTCGAGCCACGCCGCGGTGATGCCCTCGCCCGATTCCGCCGTCACCGTCTGCATCAACGCCTTGGCGCCGTCACGATCGCCATCGGCCGCAGCCTTGCCGCCATAGAGATCGATTGCCAACGCCAGATAGCCTTGGTTGGCGAATTCGGCGGCCACGGCTTTGATCTGGTCGTTGAGACCCCACCATTCGTGCACCAGTAACACCGCCGGTGCTTTCTTGGCTTTCGGCTTGGCCAGCGCGGCGCTGATCAGCTTGCCACCGGGTCCGTGAATTCTGACCGTCCGCAATTTGCTCGCCGCGGCATGGGCGAGCTTGGGATCGGCCAGCACCATCGCCAACGGCAAGCCGGCGGCGATGCCGGCAACGACACGACGCCTGGAAATTTCGTTCATGTTGAGGATTCCTTTTAAAACGGGCAATAACGGGTTGAAGTACGTCGAGCATAGAGCAATTTATGCTTGAGGTCCGATCAAAATCGAGTGAACCATGCGACCTAGATTGCTGATCTATTTGGCCGCCACGGCCGCCGTCGGGGGTCTCATATATGCCCTGATCGAGCGGTATCCGGACGCGCTCCAGACCGAGCACGATGTCGCGCATTTGGTCCGCGCCATTCTGGTGCTCGGGCTGGTGTCGACGGGGCTTATCTGGCTGCCGAGAACGCGTTGGCGGAAATCGGCCGGCGCCTTCGTGTCTTGGATTTTCATCGGCGTCCTGGTGTTCATGGGTTATGCGGTCAAGGATGACCTCGGCGATTTCGGCCGCCGCCTCGCCGGCACTATCGTCCCCTCGATTCCAGTCAGCGAAGACGGCGGCAGGGTCAGTTTCCGGCGCGGCGACGACGGCCATTTCCGGATCGAGGCCGACATCAACGGGCGGCGGCTCCGCCTGCTCGTCGACACCGGCGCCAGCGTCGTCGTGCTGAGCCAGGGCGATGCCGTCCGCGCCGGCATCGATGTGGCGAAGCTTTCCTTCACCCAGCAGGTCCGGACCGCCAACGGCCTCGCCATGGCGGCGCCGATCCGGATCGCAAACATTACCATTGGGCCGATCGTCGTCGAAGACGTCCGCGCCAGTGTCGGCGGCCCAGGGATGTCGGGCTCGCTCTTGGGAATGAGTTTTCTGGAGCGGCTTTCGGCGTTTGAAATCCGTGGCGACAAACTGGTTCTGCGGCCTTGAACGGCGCCGCCCTGGCGCCTTGCCGCCCGGTGCCGGCAATCAGGCTTGCCGAACCGTCCAGCTAACCCGATCATCGCGGCATCAAATCAGCCGGAGGCCGAATATGCTCTATCGATACCTGCTGTTGGTCCGCTTCGCGCTGTACAATGTCGTCGCCGTGGCGGGCTTGGCGGCTGTCTATCTGCAAGGCTGGGTCGACCCGGTGATCGAGGCCGATCTTCTCGAACTCAGCGGCGTCATCGTTTTGCTGTTCCTCTATGGGTTCTTTCTATCGGCGTATCT
>JAQBZY010000369.1 GCA_027620395.1 Pseudomonadota bacterium | reverse complement strand
CTAATTTAGGCTGATTTCCCGGCGTCCCTCGGGTATGGTATCGACACTTAATTCAATCAAACCCTAGGGAGGTCGTTCATCATGAAACGCCTGTTCCTCGCCGCCCTCGCGGTGGCCGGTCTATCGCTCTTCGGGGCGGCAAACGCCCAAGATTTTCAGGCCGCTGTCGTCTTCGACATGGGCGGCAAGTTCGACAAATCATTCAATCAAGCCGCGTTCGACGGTGCCGAACGGTTCAAGATGGAAACCGGCGTCGCCTACCGCGAATTCGAAGTCACCAGCCCAACGCAACGCGAACAAGCCATCCGCAATATGGCGCGCCGCGGCTCGACGATCATCGTCGGCATCGGCTTCGCCCAGGCGAGCGCCATCGAAACCGTCGCCAAGGAATTTCCAGACCGCAAGTTCGCGATCATCGACATGGTCGTCGATTTGCCCAACGTCCGCTCCGTCGTCTTTAAGGAGCACGAGGGCTCATTCCTCGTCGGCATGGCGGCCGCCATGGCATCGAAGACCGGCAAGATTGGCTTCGTCGGCGGCATGGATATCCCGCTCATCCGCAACTTCGCCGCCGGTTACGTTGAAGGCGCGAAATACGTCAATCCGAATATCGAGGTCTTCCAAAACATGACCGGGACGACGCCGGCCGCCTGGAACGATCCGGGCAAGGGCGGCGAGCTCGCGCGCAGCCAGTTCGGGCGCGGTGCGGACATTATCTATGCCGCCGCCGGCGGCACCGGGGTCGGTGTCTACCAAGCGGCCAAAGACAGCGGCAAAATGGCAATCGGCGTCGATTCGAACCAGAACTACCTGCATCCGGGCACGATGCTTACGTCGATGATCAAGCGTGTCGACGTGGCCGTCTTCAACGCCTTCAACGATGCCAAAAGCGGCAATTGGACGAGCGGTATTCAGGTCATGGGCCTAGAGCAGGACGGTGTCGGCTATTCGATCGACGAGCATAACCGCTCGATGATCACCCCGGCGATGGAGGCGCGGCTCGAGCAGGCGCGCAAGGACATCATCTCCGGAAAGATCGCGGTTAAGGGGTACCAAGGCAGCTAACCCCTTTTTTGGGCGAACCGCTAGGGTGGCGGCGGCGCCGGTAGCCGGGAACACAGGGACGCTTTATCGTGGCAAATCCCGAGGATGTGTCCACGAACGCATCCCGTTCAGTTCCCGCTAACGCGCCGCCGCCGGCCCTTGAGGTCCGCGGCATCGACAAAAGCTTTGGCGCCGTCCACGCCAATAAACAGGTTTCGCTTTCGGTTCGCGCCGGCACCATCCACGGCATCGTCGGCGAAAATGGCGCCGGCAAGTCGACTTTGATGAGTATCGTTTACGGCTACTACCAAGCCGATAGCGGTGACATCTTGGTCAACGGCGAACCGGCATCGATTCGTGGCCCGGAAGATGCCATCGGCCGCGGTATCGGTATGGTCCACCAGCACTTCATGCTGGTGGAAAATTTCACAGTTCTCGAAAACGTCATCTTGGGCGTGGAGGGCGCGCGAACGCTGGCGCCGAGCCTCGCCAAGGCGCGTAGCGAACTCGGGCGGCTTGCACGCGATTACAGCCTCGAAGTCGATCCCGACGCCATTGTCGAGGAACTGCCGGTCGGGCTGCAGCAACGGGTCGAGATGCTCAAGGCGCTCTACCGCGGCGCCGACATTCTTATTCTGGATGAGCCGACCAGCGTGCTCACGCCCCAGGAAGTGGAGCATCTTTTCCGTATCCTTCGGGCCCTGCGCGACCAGGGCAAAACGATCATCTTGATTACACACAAACTGCGCGAGATCATGGACCTCACGGATTACGTGACGGTCATGCGCCAGGGCGCGGTCGTCGACGATCTGGAGACCAAGCACACGACAAAGGAGGAACTGGCGGAGCGCATGGTCGGGCGCTCCGTGTTGCTGCGCGTCGAAAAGGCTGCGGCGACGCCGGGCGATGTTGCCCTAGAGGTCGATCATCTTACGGTCAGCGACGGCCGCGGCATCCAGCGCGTCAAGGACGTGAGCTTCAAAGTCCGGGCCGGGGAGATCGTCGGCATCGCCGGGGTTGCCGGCAATGGCCAGTCCGAGCTTATGGAGGCGTTGGCGGGCCTCAGGGTTCACGACTCCGGCCAGCTCCTTCTCAAGGGCAAGTCGATCGGCGCCCCGGGGACCCTGCGCTCGGAGGACAATATGCGCGCCCTTGGGCTCGCCCACGTTCCCGAGGACCGCCAGCGCATGGGCCTCGTCGTTTCCTTCCAGGCGGCGGAAAGCGCCATCCTCGGCTATCACGGCGATCCGAAATACACCGGCCGGATCCTGATGCGCCGCAAGGCCATTTTCGAGGACATTCAGCGCCAGATGGACGAGTTCGACGTGCGCCCCGTCGAGCCGGCGCTGATGACCGCCAGCTTCTCCGGCGGCAATCAACAAAAGATCGTCTTGGCGCGCGAGATGGACCGCGGCCCCGATGTCCTGCTTGTCGGCCAGCCGACGCGCGGCGTCGACATCGGCGCCATCGAGTTCATCCACCGCCGGCTGATCGCCATGCGCGACGCCGGCAAAGCGATCCTCTTGGTGTCCGTCGAGCTCGACGAAATCCTGTCCCTGTCGGACCGTATTCTCGTCATGTTCAGCGGCGAGATCGTTGGCGAGGTGGCGCAGGCGAATGCGACCGAGCAACAGTTGGGCCTGATGATGGCCGGCGTGCGTTCCGCCGCCCCCGAGGTGACAGCATGAGCGCACCCGGGCTCGGCCCCGCCGACGTGCCGCGATGGGTGACGCACGTCGTCATTCCCGTCTTTAACCTCGCCGTCGCCTTCCTCATCTCCGGAATCATCATCGCGCTGATCGGCGAAAACCCGTTCCGCGCTTTTGGCCTTTTGCTGCGCGGCGCCTTCGGCTACGGCGACGCCATCGGTTTCACCCTGTACTACACGACAAACTTCATCTTC
>JAQBZY010000368.1 GCA_027620395.1 Pseudomonadota bacterium | reverse complement strand
CGGACGGAATCGAATATAGTGTCGGGCGCGGCGCCATGATTGGATGCTACCGCGCGGCGCCGACGCGCGCCGGATCTTTCGACAGAATTTCCGCCGCCTCGGCCAAGCCGGCTGGCGTACCAATATGATGCCAGTCGCCGTCATGGACGATGCCATAAAGCCGGCCCGCAGCTTCCGCCCTATCATAAAGCCGGGTTAGCGAAAAAGGTCCGGACGGCGCATCGGTGAACAGCCTGGGATGCAGCAACTGCACACCGGTAAAGACATAGGGCGCCGACGGGCGCTCGCGCCGGCGGGTCAAGTGGCCGGCCTGGCCCTCCGGCTCACCGTCGGATATCCGTTCCCACGTGTAATCTCCGACGCCGTCATAGCCGGTTGCCGCGGTCACCGGATGGAGCAACAGCAGGGCATCCATATCATCGTCCCGCCAGGCTGCCGCGAGACGGTGCAAGGCGGGCAATTTCCCGTCGGTCCAGGTGATATCCGCGTTGACCACGTAGAATGCCGCCGATCCCAATGATGCAAGCGCCTTGGTCACCCCGCCGCCGGTTTCGAGAAGCGCTTCGTCTTCGCGGGAAAAATCGATCACCGGCGCCGAGCGACCGGACAGGTGCGTTTCGATCATGTGACCGAGATAGTGCAAATTGATCACCACCCGAGGCACGCCGGCCGCGGCCAGATGATCGAGCGCCCGATCCAGCAGAGTCCGGCCGGCTAGCTCGATCAACGGTTTGGGGCAGTTTTCCGTCAGCGGGCGCAACCTGAGGCCAAGCCCGGCGGCAAGCACCATGGCGGCAGCGGGTGGTGGGCCTGTCATGACGGTGCCTCACAGGATGGGATTCCACGCTTGTCAGCGGGAATGTGGCTGTCCAGCCAGCCGCGCAGCGAGGCCAGGGACGGGTGTATGCATGCCGCTTCCAACAGGCGCCAGACGCGGGGTATGTGCCTGAGGTAGTCCGCCTTGCCATCGCGCGCGCATAGCCGGGTGAAGATACCGATGACCTTGGCATGGCGCTGCGCGCCGAGCACCGCCAGCGAACGGCCAAAATCATCCCGATCCAGCGCCGGAAAGGCAGCCAGGTAGCGCTCCAGGACACTGTCGGCCACGGCGGGCGACACGTCGCGCCTTGCGTCCTCGATCAGGGACACCAAATCGTAAGTAACCGGTCCGCGAACCGCATCCTGGAAATCAAGCAGGCCGCAGGCGGCGATTCCTTGGCGGTCATCAACCCGCATTAAATTGTCGACATGGTAATCCCGCAATACCAGCGATTCAGGCACGGCACGCGCGCCGCCCAAGGCAATCTTCCAAAGATTGCGATAGTCCGCTGACGCCGCTGCGGAAAGAGGGGCGCCTAATATTTGCGGCATGTACCAATTGGTCAGCAAAGCCGCTTCGTCCAGCAGCCGGGCATCGTCATAATCGGGACATCCTATGGGAACGGCTTGATCCATCGGCCGCCGATGCAGATCGATCAGCAGGTCCGTCGCCATCAGGTAAAGCGCGGTTTCGTCCTCGCCACCGGCAAGCAGCCGGGTAAAGGTTGCATCGCCGAGATCCTCAAGCAAAAGAAACCCGGCCGCGGCATCCTCGGCCAGGATCCGAGGGGCGCTATAACCAAGTCCGACCAGATGACGCGCCAGCATCAGAAACGGCTGGACATCCTCCATGGGCGGGGGCGCATCCATCAGTACCGCGCGCCGATCGCCATCAATGATGCGGTCATAGCGCCGGAATGACGCATCGGCGGCCAGAATGGCCCGATCGGCCCCACCCCAGCCAGCCATACCCAGAAATTCCGCGATTTGATCGGTTCTGTCAGTCATTCAACGCACCGGCTTGAATCCGGCCTTGCCAGTCGCCAAGCGCGGTCAGGCTCACGAGACGCCTGTCCTGATCATCGCCGGGACCACCCTGGCGAAACTCCAAATGCAGCCGGCTTTCCGGCAATAACGACCCAAGGCGATCCGGCCACTCGACCAACGACACGCCATCGGCAAAAGCATCTTCAAGCCCGAGCTCAAATATCTCGGATTGGGCCTCTATCCTGTAAAGGTCGACATGATAAAGCGTGAAATCGGGCAATCGATATTCCTGTACTAAGGTGAATGTCGGGCTCGGGACATCTTCCGGCGGCAGGCCATGGGCGACAGACAGTGCATTTATGAAGCCCCGCGCAAAGGTCGTTTTACCGGTGCCGAGATCCCCCGCCAAAGCAATAACATCGCCGGGTCCGGCAAACGGCGCAAGGCGCGCGGCAAAGGCCTGCGTGTCAGTTGGATTTTCCAATGACACCGAAATCGCGCCATAGGATTCTGGGGATTCTTGCGCCGTCACCATCGATTGCTTGTACCGGCCATAGCCGAATCCCGCAACCACCGCCCCGTCAGGTGGGGGACAGGGCCGGCGCGATCTTGCAATAAAAATTCAGGCGTTGGCTTTATGCGGCAGGGCGGCGGACCCGGCGCGGGCCGGCAGGGTGCAAATCACCTTGGTGCCGACATCGGCGGCGGATTGCAACTCAACCGTGCCACCATGTAATTCAATAAAGCTTTTGACCAGGGAAAGACCAAGCCCGGCCCCCGACCGACGCGCTTCCGCACTGGACCCGCGTTCGAATTTTTCAAACACCCGTTCCTGATCCTTAGCGCTAATACCGATACCGCTGTCGCTCGTCGTGAGCACGACGTTGCCGTCCTGGCGTTGCGCGGAAATCCTGATGCGGCCGTTTTCCGGCGTGAATTTGACGGCATTGGACAAAATATTGAAAAGGGCCTGCTTTAGACGCCGCTCATCGGCGACGATGGCGCCGATATCGTCTGGGCAGCCGTTTTCCAGCTCAATCGATTTCTGCCGTGCCCGTTCGCGGATCAGGCCAAGGGTACTGGTCACTAAGTGTCCGTCCGGAGACTTTATGAAGGATTACAGAGTTTTCGGAGCATGAGTCGGA
>JAQBZY010000367.1 GCA_027620395.1 Pseudomonadota bacterium | reverse complement strand
ATGAAGCCGCCCAGGCTATCCGGCCGTTCGGCATGACCGTCCGGGGCGCCTTTCATCCCGGTCCCGGCGACGCCGCCGCCATCGGCCGAGGAACGCTGGTCCTGATCGGTAATGCCGGAGCGGAGATGTGGCGCGCCTTCGAGGCCGGGCGGCGTAAGGAACCCGACCCGCTCGACACCTGGACTGCCCGAACCCTCGGCCCGGTCGCCGAGAGCCTGGGCGCGACGGCGCTCTATCCCTTCGGTGGTCCGCCGCATTGGCCGTTCCAGCGTTGGGCGATTCGGGCCGGCGGCGTTGATCCATCGCCAATCGGACCGTTGATCCATGCAAAGTACGGGCTTTGGCACGCCTATCGGGCCGCCTTCGTGTTTCCGGACCGCTTCGAAATCGACGCCCCGGCAGCCGCCCGCTCGCCCTGCGATAGCTGCACCGACCGCCCGTGCCTCGGCGCCTGCCCGGTTTCCGCCTTTTCCGCCGCCGGCTACGACGTTCCCGCCTGCGCTCGACATATCGGGTCGGAAGCAGGTGGCGAGTGCCTGTCGGGCGGCTGTCTGGCCCGCCTCGCCTGCCCGGTCGGCGTTGAATTCCGCTATGCTCCGGCGCAGGCGGAATTCCACATGCGGCATTTCCTGGCGGCTGTCCGGCGCCCCAGCTAAACCGTTTCCGGTGGACTTCTGGGGGGTCTCGGACCTATGTAATGCGCCATGAGCGGACCTATTCCCTTCGAGAAGATGCACGGGCTCGGCAACGACTTCGTCGTGATCGATGCGCGCACGGCGCCGATTGCCCTTTCGGCGGCAGCGGCGGCGCGGATCGCGGATCGGAGAACCGGCGTCGGTTGCGATCAATTGATCATCTTGGAGCCGTCGCCCAAGGGCGCCGACGTCTTCATGCGGATCAGGAACAACGACGGCTCGGAAGCCGGTGCTTGCGGCAACGCGACCCGCTGCGTCGCCGACAAAATCATGCACGAAACCGGCGCCAAACGGGCCGTCGTCGAGACCCTGGCCGGACTTCTGGAGACCAGCCGCGCCGGCGGCGATCTTGTCACCGTCGACATGGGCCCGGTTCGAACCGATTGGCGGCACATTCCGCTGGCCAGCCAAATGGACACCCTGCATCTCGGCATCGAGGTCGGGATGCTGAAGGATCCGGCCGCCGTCAACGTCGGCAATCCGCACGCCAGCTTTGTCGTCGACGACGCCGACGCGGTGCCGCTGGAAACCCTTGGCCCCATCGTCGAGAACCACGCCCTATTCCCGGAACGGACCAACGTTCAAGTGGTGCAGGTGCTGTCTTCGGATAAAATCCGAGTCCGGGTTTGGGAGCGCGGCGCCGGCCTCACGCTGGCCAGCGGCTCGAGCGCCGTCGCCACGGCGGCGAACGCACATCGGCGCGGTCTGGTCGGACGCAAAATCGAGGTCGTGCTCGATGGCGGATCTTTGTTCGTCGAATGGCGTGATGACAATCACATCACTCAGACCGGTCCCTTCGCCACCAGCTTCTTGGGAACGATCGATCCGCGTTTGCTCGGTGAAAACCCATGAGCGGACCGGAAGTCATCACGCTGGGCTGCCGCTTGAACGCGTTCGAATCTGAGATCGTCCGCGATCATGCCATCAAAGCCGGGTTCGACGGCGCCATCATCTTCAATACTTGCGCCGTGACCAAGGAAGCCGAGCGGCAGGCCGGCCAGGCGATCCGCCGCGCCAGGCGCAATCATCCCGACGCCCGCATCGTCGTCACTGGCTGCGCCGCCCAGCTAAATCCCGCCAAATACGCGGCCATGCCGGAAGTCGATCACGTCGTCGGCAACGAGGAAAAGCTCAAGCCCGAGACTTTCCTGGCCCTGGCCGGCGGCGGGGCGCGCCTGGAAGTTGCCGACATCATGACGGTGCGGGAAACCGCGCCGCATCTGGTGCACGGCTTCGACGGCCGCAACCGGGCCTTCGTGCAAATTCAACAGGGCTGCGATCACCGCTGCACGTTTTGCATCATTCCGTTCGCGCGCGGCAACAACCGCAGCGTTCCGTTGGGCGGCATCGTCGAGCAGACCCGGGCCTTGGTCCGGGAGGGTTACCGCGAAGTCGTGCTGACCGGCGTCGACATCTGTTCCTACGGTTCCGATCTGCCGGGCAAACCGACGCTCGGCGAAGCTGTCCGCCGATTACTGGCGCAAGTGCCAGAGCTGGAGCGGCTGCGCCTGTCGTCGCTCGATCCGGCCGCCATGGACGACGCACTTTTCGAAGCGCTGGCCTCCGAACCCAGATTGATGCCACATCTTCATCTCAGCCTACAGGCCATGGACGACACCATCTTGAAGCGGATGAAGCGGCGGCATCTTCGAGGTGACGCTTTCCGGGTCGCCGCCCGGGCCCGCGCCGTTCGTCCCGACATCGTCTTAGGCGCCGATCTGATCGCCGGCTTTCCGACCGAAACCGACGCCATGTTCGAACGCACCCTTGCTTCCGTCGACGAACTCGGGCTGACGCATCTGCACGTCTTTCCCTATTCCGAGCGTGACGGCACCCCGGCCGCCCGCATGCCAGCGCTGACACCAAGCGTCCGTAAGGCGCGCGCGGCCAAGCTTCGCGCAACCGGCGAACGGGCGCTCGAGCGGTTTCTCAAGACCCGGATCGGCGGCACGGCGCAAGTTCTGATCGAGCAAAATGGTGTCGGCCTGAGCGAGCACTATGCCAGCGTCCGGATTGCCGGCGCCAAGCCGGGCGATTTGGTTTCCGCCACGATCACCGGCATCGACGGCGCCAATTTGGTCGGACAAATTGTTCAGTGAGCGATAGCGGCGCCAGCGGCTGGCTCGGCCGGCTTCGGGCCGGGCTCGGCAAGTCGTCGGAAAAGATCGCCGGCTCCTTAGGCGCCATCTTCAGCGGCCGCAAATTGGACGCGGCATTGATCGTGGAACTCGAAGAGGCGTTGATCGCCGCCGATCTTGGCGTCGCGA
>JAQBZY010000366.1 GCA_027620395.1 Pseudomonadota bacterium | reverse complement strand
CTGAGGAGCGGCGTAGCCGCGTCTCGAAGGATGAAACAATAAGTCATTCTTTATGCAGATTGGTATTAGGGCTAACGGCAGCCGTTCAAATGAACGGCCCGGCCTTGATCGTCGCGGTCCGCATGCCAGCTGGGGTTTCGATTTCAACCGCCGCCCCGGCATGCCAATGCGCCCGATCGATCATGCCGATGCCGACGTTGGTCTGAAAATCCGGCGACCACGCCGCGGACGTCACCTGCCCGGCCGGTTTGCCGGCGCCGAAGATGGGCCACGGTTGGGTGACCGTCGGCACCGGATCACCGTCAATGGCCAGGCTGCGGATTTGCCTACCGAGGCCATCCGCCCGTCTGGCTTGGAGCGCCGCGTGTCCGACGCAAGCCGAGGCGGCATCGCAAAACTTTTCCAGACCGCATTCGTCCGGCGTGTGCTCACGAGTCATGTCGTTGCCGTAGGAAAGCAGCGCGGCTTCGGTCCGCTCGATCAAATTCGGGCAGCCAGCGCGGACGTCCAAATCTCCGCCGGCGGCAAATAGCGCGTCCCAGATCGGTTCGCCCCATTCCGCACCCTCGACGTAAATTTCGAACCCGCCCTGTTTTGAATATCCGGATCGGGCGACCAGAAAGTCTTGGCCTTGGAACGGCAGCCAGGCGCTTCGGAAAAACCGGATATTCCGAACCGCATCGCCGAAGACGCGGGCGGCGAGATCGTCGGCCTTCGGTCCCTGCACGGCGAGCGGCGACACGTCCGGTTCGGTAATCTGGACCGCAAGGCCGAAACCGAGCGCTAATCCCTTGACCCACAACAACAGATCGCTGTCGGCGATCGATACCCAATATCGATCGTCGGCGAGCTTGATGGTCAACGGATCATTCAGCATGCCGCCTTCTTCGTCGACCATCGGCGTATACAGGCACTGCCCGATTTTAATCCGTGAAAGCGCACGCGGCGTCAACATTTGCACCAGCTTGGCCGCGTCCGGTCCTTGAATTTCGACTTGCCGCTCGCAGGCGACGTCCCAGACCTGCACGTTCGACTTGAGGTGCCGGTAATCGGCCTCGACGCTGTCGAAGAACGTCGGCAACAGCATGTGGTTGTAGACGGTGTAACCTTTAACGCCGGCGGCCTCGACAAGATTGGTGAAGGGGGTGCGGCGGGTCCGGCGCGATACCGAAAGGACTGGGAATGACATCGGAGTTGGTTCCTGCAACGGGGCCTAAACGAAGCGAGTGGCCAACCGTACTCGCGCCGCCGGCATGACGGTGTCGCGGTGCTGGAAGACGTGTCGCTCGAGGAAGTATCCGGTCAGGCCGAGGCCCTTGGCAATGGCTTCGTCGTTGCCGGCTAGGCCGCTATCCAACAGGAATGCCGGCAGTGCCAGCAACCGTTCCTTGTAGGGTTTGGCGGCGGCGGCGGAGACGGCGCGGCCGGATTTCGGCGACACGTGGGTCAACTCGGTCGTGACCCCGGTCGCCGCGCAGACCGTAAGGTCGAGGCCGAAACCAAGTTCGCTCAAAAGACCGAGTTCCCACCTGACATAGAGGCTTGGCCATACGCTGTCGTCGTCGAGCGTTGAAAGCAGCACCATCAGACTGTCATGAAGCGCCGCGTGCGGCTCGCGCTCGGGCAGCGTTGCTTCGACCAGAGCGCAGGCGGAACTGAGAGCCGCCAGCCGCCTTGGATCGGAGAGCGCCATCGCCGCGAAGGGCTTTCCGGCTTCGACCGTCAGGGTGCCTAGTTGTTCGGCCAGCCGCGCCCGCCAGCTCGCCCGGACGGCGTTGCCGGGTTGCAGGGTGCCGCTTAATCTTTTGCCGCCGCCGCCCCGGACCAAGCCGGCATGGCGGCCGTGCGCACGGGTCAGCAGCGTCACTACCGCAGACGTTTCACCGTGCTTGCGCGACGATAGAACGATGCCGTCGTCCTGCCAGTCCATGGACGGGAGTTTAGCGAATTACCGCCGCCCGGCGAGGGCAAACGACGGCCGCATGGCCGGTTGTTATTTGGAAGTCGCGGGAACCGGTTTGCCGAGCGTGGATGCCGCTGGGGTCGTCTTGAGGTTTGTCAGCTCAGAGGCCGACGGCTGAGACGGCTTCGTGTCCGGGATCTCGATGCGTTTGCAATGACCTTCCAGGAAGGCGCCGGTCTCGATCGCCAGATCCTCGTGCAGGATGTCGCCGACGACATGCGCGGTCTTGGCAAGTTGTACCGCGTGGGCCTTGATCTGACCGTCAATGGAACCATGCACGCGCACCATCTGGGCGGTAATCTCGCCCTTGATGACGGCGGTTTCTCCGACCATCAGGTTCTTGGTGCGGATGTCACCGGTGACGGTACCGTCGATCTGAATTTCGCCGTCGCTGATTAAATTGCCAATGATCTTGAGGTCGCGCGAGATGATCGACGGCGGCGCCGGCGGTTCCTGGATCAGCTTCTTCGGTTCGTTGTTCTTATTACCCCTGGAAAACATGTCTGCCGGCCTTGATAAAGCGCATTGGATCCTTGGGTTTACCGTTAAAGACGATTTCATAGTGCAAGTGCGCGCCGGTGCTGCGACCGGAATTTCCAAGCTCGCCGATTTGCTGGCGGAACGCAACCTTTTGACCAGTCTTGACGGTGACCTTGTTCATGTGACCGTAGCGGGTCACGATTCCCGATCCATGATCGATCTCGACATAACGACCGTAGCGGCCCTTGTTGCCGGCGAAGGTGACGACGCCTGGCGCCGGCGCGTAAATCGGCTCCCGGATTCGGCCGCCGAGATCAAGGCCGTAATGCGCCGACCAGCGGTTATTGACCGGATCGCGCCTTTTTCCAAATGAGCTGGTGACATGGTAGGTGTTGAGCGGCGCCGATAGCGGCAGGCGCTGCATCACCGATTGCAGCGTCTTCCACTGATCGAGCTGGTTGTCGAGCTTGTCGAGTTTCTCCATCAACTGCCCGCCCGCCGCATCCGGCTTGATCGGAATGAACGG
>JAQBZY010000365.1 GCA_027620395.1 Pseudomonadota bacterium | reverse complement strand
CGCGCGGATTCGGGCGGCATTATCGGCGCCGGCGAACGCGCCGCCGGCAACGGTCTCGGCGACGACGGCAAGGGCATCATTCTCGCTCGCTCCCGCCGCGATCATTTCGGCAACGGCGAGCGCCGCGATCGCACGCCTGAATTCAATACTGTAGATCGCCAATCTCGGCCCCCGATGATCCTATCGTCGACGCCATTGAACCCCGAAATCCGTCTCCATTTGGTAAACGGCGGCGCCGGTTGTCGAATTTTCTTGCAACGATCCACCATCCGTTTACGCTTTTCGGAATAATAACCCATCACCGTCGCCGGCACGCGTCAGAAAATACTTGGCGGCAGGGTAAAAAAACAAGGGAGGGAAAATGAGCACAAAAGCGCTTTCGGCGCCGCGTGTGGCTGCCATTGTCGGCCCCTATCTCAGCGGCAAGACATCTCTTCTCGAAGCCCTTCTTTCGCATGCCGGCGCGATCGGCCGCAAGGGGTCGGTCCGCGACGGCAACTCCGTCGGCGATGCGTCACCGGATTCCCGCGAGCGCGGCATGTCAACGGAAATGAACGTTGCCACGGTCGACTACCTGGACGAGACCTGGACGTTCATCGATTGCCCGGGTTCGATCGAACTGGCGCAGGAAGCGTTGAATGCGTTGATGATCTCCGACGCGGCGGTGGTATGCGTCGATGCCGACCAGGCGAAGGCGGTGGCGGTCGGTGGGCTGTTGCGCCAACTCGACGACAACGACATTCCGCACATGATCTTCATCAACAAGATGGACGTTGCCGAAAAGCATGTCCGCGAAACGCTGGAGGCGTTGCAAGCCGTCTCGGCACACCCCCTGGTACTTAGGGAAATTCCGATCAGGGATGGCGATGCCGTCACCGGCCATGTCGATCTGGTGAGCGAGCGGGCATTCCGCTGGGTCGAGGGCAAACCGTCGGAATTGATCGAACTTCCCGAACAGGTCCGGGACCGCGAGTCGGAGGCCCGGGCCGAAATGCTGGAAAGCCTTGCCGATTTCGACGACCAGCTATTGGAAAGTCTGCTCGAAGACGTGATCCCGTCGTCGGACGAGGTCTATGCCAAAATGTCGGCGCCGCTCAAGGACAACAAGATCGTGCCGGTGTTCTTCGGTTCCGCCTTGCACGATCACGGTATCCGGCGGCTTTTGAAGGCACTCCGCCATGAGGCGCCCGATGCCCGGGCGACGGCGGCGAGATTGGGCGTCGGCACCAAGACCCAACCGCTGGCTCGGGTTTTCAAAACCGTGCATGCCGGCCATGCCGGTAAGCTTTCCTATGTCCGGGTCTGGTCCGGCGAAATCGCCGACGGCATGACGCTGAACGGCGAACGGGTCGGCGGCGTGCAACGCATCTTGGGCACCAAGATGGAAAAACTCGCCAAGGCCGAGGCCGGCATGGTTGCCTCGCTCGGACGTTTGGAAAAGGCGGCGACTGGCGACGTGTTGGCGGCCGAAGCCGACGCCGAGGGCGGGCTTTGGTCGGCGCCGCTGACACCGTTGTTCTCGCTCGCCGTCCGGGCCCATAACCGTAGGGACGAGGTCAAGCTTTCGGTGGCACTTTCGAAGCTTCTGGACGAGGACCCGTCCTTGACGGCCGAACTCAATCAGGACACCGGCGAATATCTGTTGTCCGGGCAAGGCGAAGTGCATCTGAAGATCGCCCTCGACCGGTTTCGGACCAAATTCGGAATCGATGTTTCCGGCGATCGGCCGCAGGTACCGTACAAGGAAACTATCCGCAAGGGCACCTCGATCCATGCCCGACACAAGAAACAATCCGGCGGCCACGGCGAGTTCGGCGACGTCCATGTCGACATTAAGCCGCTGCCGCGCGGGTCCGGGTTCCAATTTTCCGACACCATCACCGGCGGCGTGGTGCCGAAACAGTACATTCCGGCGGTCGAGGACGGCGTGAAGGAATACATGGCGCGGGGTCCGCTCGGTTTTCCAGTCGTCGATGTCGCGGTGGTGTTGACCGACGGCCAGTATCACAACGTCGATAGCTCGGAAATGGCGTTCAGGAAGGCGGCCCAACAAGCGATGCGCGAAGGCATGCCGGAATGTCAGCCGGTGTTGCTGGAACCGATCTGCGAAGTCGTCATCGCCTTGCCGCGGGACTTTACATCCAATGTCCAACGGCTGGTCTCGGGCCGGCGCGGTCACATACTTGGCTTCGACGCCAAGGCCGGCTGGGATGGCTGGGATGAGGTCAAGGTCATGATGCCGCAATCGGAAATGCACGATCTAATCATTGAGCTCAGATCGCTGACACAGGGTCTCGGCACCTACAGCTGGCGCTTCGATCACCTGCAGGAACTCGTCGGCAAGGAAGCCGATCAAGTGGTTGGCGGACGCTCGCACGCCGCGCAATAATCCCGATGACCAAATGGAGTCGACGATCCGCCCACACCGTTAGATAAGGGAGATTCGGCAGACATGGCTAGCGACAGTCTACATGCGCCGCGCGAGCGGCTATCCAAAGAAACGGTCGCCTTGCATCACGCCATTGTTTCGTTGATGGAGGAAATGGAAGCGGTCGATTGGTACCGTCAACGCGCCGACGATTGCGAGGATGCTGCGCTCAAGGAAATTCTACTGCACAATATGCGCGAAGAAATGGAACACGCCTGCATGGTGCTGGAATGGCTGCGCCGAAACTCGAAAGATTTCGCCAAGGAACTCGACGATAATCTCTACAAGGACGGCCCGATCGCCGGGCATCACGGCTGAGGTTTCGGGGCCAAGAAAAAGTCCAATGACCAACGCTGGTTCGGCACTTGCGGGACCGCCATCGGTGCCCGGCGGCTTGGTTGGGCCTTGTGCACCGTATCAGCCGAGTGACTATATCAAGAACTTTGAGCTGCAGGTGGGCCGCATGAGAAAATCGCCCCGCCGAGAACCCAATGCTAACCGATCATCCAACACATTGCTGATCGATTTTATGTAAGAAAAAAC
>JAQBZY010000364.1 GCA_027620395.1 Pseudomonadota bacterium | reverse complement strand
CAGGGTGCCGGCTGGCACCGTCTCGGCGACGACCAATTCGTGCAAGCGGATCAAGGTATCGACGGCGAGAAAATACAGTTCATCCTCGTCGGCGCCGGTGGCGAGCCTTCGGGTGTAGGTTGCATCGCCCAAGTCTTCCAGCAACAGGAAGCCGCGCTTGACGTCTTCGGCGATCACCCTGGGCGCGCTGAAGCCCAATTGCACCAGATGCCTGGCGACGCGGACGAACGGCCTAACGTCTTCCTTGGGCGGCGGCGCGTCCATCAAAACCGCGACGCGGTCGTTGAGGCGCAACCGCTCGTAGCGCCGGAACGAGGCGTCGGCGGCCAGCGGTTCCAGCCGGGCGCCGGCCCAGCCGGCGGCACCGAGAAAAGTCTCGATGGCGAAATCCCGTTCAGCCATGCCCAAACGCCCTTTCCAATCTGGCCCGCCACGCGTCACCGCCAAGGATGCTCAAATGTCTGGCCGTAGGGCCGCTGATCGAAAGCCTGAGCGTCAACGCGCGTTCGGGTAGCAGCCGCCCCATCCGTTCCGGCCATTCTATCAGGGAAACCCCGTCGCTGAACGCATCGTCGATGCCGAGTTCGAACACCTCGTCTGGGATCTCGATCCGGTAGAGATCGAAGTGATAAACGCAGAGTTCGCCGCGGTCATAGGTTTGTACCAGCGTGAAGGTCGGGCTCGGCACCTCCTCGGCACCGCCCGGCAATGCGTTGATCAAGGCCCGGGCGAAGGCGGTCTTGCCGGCGCCAAGTCCGCCTGAGAGGGCGATGACGTCGCCTTTCGCAACGCATCCAGCGAGCCGGGCCGCGATCTGGCCAGTGGCCGTTTCGTCGGCAAGGTCGCATTCCATCAGGGATACGGCGCCATGCATGCCCCTGACTTGTATCTCCCGGTCCATGAGCCGACAAGCCTTGAACCCCTGGCCTGGGGCCACCGCCCTAGGCGCTGCTCAGAGGATCTCGCGTGACCGGCCAAAAGCCAGCCTGACAGCTTGCTGTCAGGTTCCAGTGGTAACAATTACCGTTGACCGGCGAAAAAACTAATAACAACGACACTGTGGGATCAGGGCGATGATGCGAAGCATATTGCTGCGACTCGGTACCGCCGCATTCGTATCGATATTCGCTTCCACCGTGCTGGCCCAAAACAGCAGCACCATCATCCGCTCCACCGTCCGCGGTGATCCGGCCGCCGGCAAGAATCTCGCCAAGGCCTGTGATGCCTGTCACGGCGATCAGGGCATGAGTCCAATCGACGGCTTTCCCAATCTGGCCGGACAGAACTTCAACTATCTGGTCAAGCAGCTTCGCGAGATGCGCACGGCGGCCAAGGCGCGCGCCGAAAACGTCACGCAGGCTGCAAGGGCAACGGGGGCCTTCGGGCAACGAAATCAGCGGTCGAACGAAACCATGGATGCGGTGGTCGTCGAGCTTGTCGATGTCAACATCATCAATCTGGCGGCGTATTACGCCGGCCTCAAATGCACGACCCAATCCAATAATGCCCCCGAGCCGCCGAAGATCGAGACCCGTTGTCAAATCTGCCACGGCAAGGCGGGCATCAGCCGCAACCGCAACATTCCGAACATCGCCGGTCAAAACAAGATTTACATGACCTTGCAACTGCAGAGCTATCGGGAAGCGGCGAAGACGCCGTCCGGTTCGGCCGCGGATGGGCGCTCGGCGCCGATTATGGAAACTCAAGCCGCATCGCTCGCCGCCGCTGACATCGACGCATTGTCGGACTATTATTCGCGGCTTTCCTGCGCCAAATAACACTGGAGGCCGCCGATGCTCGATCTTGAGCGGGCCCGCGCCGAGACGCCGGGGTCCGCGAACGTCGTCCATTTCAATAACGCCGGCTCGGCCTTGCCGCCGGCGCCAGTGCTCCGGGCCGTCATCGGCCATCTTGAGCGGGAATCGCAAATCGGTGGTTACGAGGCGGCGGCGGAAGCGGCAGGCGCCATCGACAACACCTACGCCGCGCTGGCCAGGATGCTCAATTGCACGGCGGGTGAAATCGCCCTGGTGGAAAACGCGACGGTGGGCTGGCAGTTGGCGTTTCACGCGCTCACCCGCGACATCAAGGCCGGTGAGCGGATTTTGACCGCCGAGGCCGAATACGCCAGTAATTATATCTCCTATCTGCAATGCGCCAAACGCACCGGCGCCGTGATCGAGGTGGTGCCCAACGGCGCCGACGGGGCGCTCGATGTCGGGTGCCTGGAAGCGATGATCGACGACCGCACCCGCCTGATCTCGGTGACGCACGTTCCGACCAACGGCGGCCTGGTCAATCCCGCCGCCGCCATCGGCGTTGTGGCCAGGCGGGCCGGCGTCCCTTATCTTCTCGACGCTTGCCAATCGGCCGGGCAGATGCCGCTCGATGTCGCCGAGATCGGTTGCGACGCGCTGACAGCGACCGGTCGGAAGTAATTGCGGGGCCCGCGCGGCACTGGGTTTCTTTACGTCCGGGCCGATATCCTGGACCGGCTGGAGCCACCGTTCATCGATCTCCGCTCCGCCGAGTGGACAGCCCGGGATGCCTATAAGCTGCGGGCCGACGCGAAGCGCTTCGAGAATTGGGAATTTCATGTCGCCGGGCAAATCGGTCTCGGCGTCGCCGTCGACTATGCCCTCGGTTTTGGGCTCGATGCCATCTGGGCCAGGATATCGGATCTGGCGGTGGCGCTCCGCGATCAACTGGGCGTCCAGCCGGGAATTTTGCTGGCCGATCTCGGCGCGCTCAAATGCGGGATCGTCACCTTTACCCACGCCACTCTCGATGCCGACCGGATCAAAGCCCAATTGGCGGCAAAGGGCATCAACGTTTCGGTATCGCGCCGGCCCTCGACACTTCTCGACATGGACCGGCGCGGGCTCGCATCCGTGGTCCGGGCCTCGGTGCACTACTATAATAGCGAGGTGGAAATCGAGCGCCTCGTCGGCGAGATCGGCGGGCTGGCGCGTTG
>JAQBZY010000363.1 GCA_027620395.1 Pseudomonadota bacterium | reverse complement strand
CGCAAATATTGCGGCTGGCCCTGCAAGCCGGGATCTGGGGCAAGGACGCTGCTCTGGCCAAGGAAGCCATGACCGGGATCGAAACGCATCTGCCGCAGTTGGCGCCGGCGGCGCGCCGCTTCTATGAAAATCCGCCACCGATCCGCTGATCGATCCGCCGGTTAGTCTGGCCCGTCGGACGGATCCGGTATCCAGCCGTACCGAACCAAACGCTCGGCAACGGGGCGGGCGCGGGCGAGGATCGCCTGGCGCAACTCGGGGCCGCGCCATTCCGGGTGCTTGGCCAGTAATCGGACGGCAAGCGCCGTCACCCTCGGCACCGCGAAGCTTGACCCGGATGCCTTGCCGGGCGCGCCGCGATGGTCGGTGACGGCGATTCGCTCGCCGGGCACCATGATGTCGACGCTGGAAGCACCCCAGTTCGATCCCTGGGCGAGGCGGCCGTCATTTTCGGACGACGTCACGACGATCATGTTTGGAAGTTGCAACGCGGCCGGATAGACCGGCTGCCGGTCGATGTCGCGGCCATTGTTGCCGGCCGAGACGATGAACAGCATCAAAGGGTGCCGCGCGGCCGCTTCGGCGAAGGCGATCCAGTCGGATCGCTTGTTGGATCCCATGGCGAGGTTGACGATCAAGACGTCTCGGGCGCCGATCCAGTCGATGACATCGCGCATCCGCGTCATGTCCGGGCGCGGATAGCGGATCGGCAAAATCCGGGCCATGGGGGCTTCCGAAATCAGGACGCTCATGACGGTGCTGCCGTGTCGCAGCGGAAAGAATGCCGAACGGCCGGTATCGATATCGAACGGCCGATCGTCCAGATCCCAAAAATCATATCCGATCAGTTGACCATCGGAATTTCGCGCCAGCCGATCGCTGAATGGCGAAATCAAATAGTTGACGCCACTATCGATCAGCGCCACCGCGATGCCACCTGGATCGGCGGCCTTTGGTGGCGGCGGGTTGAGATCGATGCTCTCGATCAGTCGTTCCCGGTCGCTGCCGAAAACCCGGATCAGCTGAGCCCGCCCGGCGCCGTCGTAGTCGATCCGGCGGACCTCGGTGATGCGGCAATCGGCGTCGGCGCGGACACTTTCGGATGGGCGAGGGGCATGCACTTCAATTCCGACACGGCGTAACCGGCCGCCCGGAAACAGCCGGTCGACTTCGACCCGGCGGCCATCCGGCAATAGAAATTTGCTCTCGGCACGGACCGGCGGCATGCCGGCGGGGATCAGGGCGTGGCCAATCACCCGGGCGCCAGCAAGAGCATTTCGGATCGGACTCGGATCATCGAAGGGTGGCTTGCAGGCAACGCCGAGGATTGCCGAAACGGGGTCGGCGGCAGACGCCGGCCAATTGACGGCGAAGACGACCAACGCCGCCAGTAACGCCCGAGCGTTACCAGGAAATCTTTTCGATGTTCTCGAATTCGATGCTGTCGCCGCCATCGATGATGATGATGCCACTCATGCCGCTATTGTCGTTGAGAGCGTGATGCTTGAAGTCATCAGAGTCAACGCGCGCGCCATCGTCTAGTAACATCGACCAACCGGTGCCAAGATCGCGGATATTCAGCGTATCCTTGCCGTCGGCGCCGTCGACGGAATATTGCCAGTCGCCGCCAACCATGTCCGAGGCACCGAAAGCGAACAAATCGTTGCCGCCGCCGCCGCTGATCGATCGCTGCAAATTGTCGCTGACTTCGGTAACGGCAACGCTGCCCTCGTCTTCGGTGTTGGCGGCGACGATGTCTTCCGAATGGTCCTCGACCGGCAGGCCGTTAGCGTCAGATTCGGCATCAATGGCGGCCGGTTCGGAAACGGGGTCTCCGTCCACGGCGTTGGCGATGTCCTCGATTGGCGGGGTTTCGTCGTTGGCAAGCAGCATATCCGTGTCCGATTGATCTGAATTCGCGACCGTGTCGGCATCGCTTGCGTCCAAAACCTGATCGTCAGCCGGCGCAGTTGCGGCGTTCTCGATCACCACGGCAGGTTCATCGATGGCGGCTGAAATTTGCGCCGGGGCGAAGATAGAGACCGTATCGCTGACCAGATCGCCCAGCAACGTGAGCGGCTCATCGATTGCGGCTGCTTCGATGACTGTTGAAATGAATTCGACTCTGGTGGCGTCGGAAGCGCCACCGGTTATCGGCGCATCGTTGGAAAAATCCGGTCCTGTATCGTCGACGGTTGCGCTGACGTCTGCATATTCGGTGTTGGAAATTTCGTCGACCGCGGCGTCGATGGCGACGGCTTTGGGCGCGTCCATCGGCGCGTCATAGCCGATGAAGCTATCCCATCCGGCATCGATATCGCGCAACGCTTGTTCGATGCCGACGACGCGAAGCTGCGGACGTGCGGCAACGACTTCGGCCGGTTGGACCGAAACCCGTGCGGTCGCATTGGCATCAATGTCGTCGGCCGTTGACAGGATGGCGGCCAACGTTCCGGAGCCGGCGAATTCGCCGTCGCGGCCGTCGAGACCGCCCTGGTGGACGACGGCAAAATCCTTTCCGCCGATGACCGAATCCTCATTGATAACGCCAACCGGCGCGTTCATCAGCGCCTCGCCGATATCCTGCCGGCCGGCGGCGCGGCTGAGCTCGGCGAACTCGAGGTCCCGCAAGGCGGTGTCGGAATTGCGAATTGCCATTTCCATGTTCGTCGTCCCATTCCTAGCCGTGACTAAGTCGTCGTTCCTGGTCTTGTAGCGTGGTTTTTCTCTAAGTTAATGAAAAACATATATTTTCTGCTTATATGCGCAGTCTTGAGTGCTTGCTTGTGAGGGCCAGGCCTTGATCAAGATCAGGACCGTGATCGTCTTTGTCGTCTACGCTAGGCTGGGCCGCCATGTTAAGATGTGACAGGGGGAGATTCGAGTGACGGCGACACGGTTTGATATCTATTGCCGCAGTGGCGGCCGCTGGTCGAAGACCGAGACGTTTGCCGGCGCCGAGAAATTATTGGCGACG
>JAQBZY010000362.1 GCA_027620395.1 Pseudomonadota bacterium | reverse complement strand
GCCTAAGCTAAAAGCATTGCAGTCGGGTCTGACGCTGTTTGCCGTCATATTCACGATCACGATCGCCGCGATTGCAATTTGCGAAGGCGTTGCCCGGCAGGTCGTTCGAAGCATCAAATGGGCTGACGATCCATATATGCTCGCCATGACCGATGAAAACCTCCGCAAGCTTTACGATACCGACAATCCGGAATTCTATCGAGACGTCCTGTCCGAAGGTTGGGGGCGCGGTGTCGACGTTGACTATCAGCCGTTCACGGAATTCATGACCCGTCCTTACGAGGGAACTCACGTTCATGTCACCACTGAAGGGTTCAGAACGCCGAAAGACGGTCCGTCGTCGCTGGCGAGCGCAAAGCGCAAAATGTTCGTGTTCGGCGGCTCAACGGCATTCGGGATGGGCGTGGCCGACGGCGAAACAATCGCCGCTTATCTGCAATCCGAAGCACGGCGAAGCGGGCAAGAGGATATCGATGTCTACAATTTTGGCGTCGTAAGTTTCTATTCAACACAGGAACGAATTTTATTCGAGCGGTTGATCAATTTAGGCCATGTTCCGGAAATCGCCGTCTTCGTGGACGGGCTCAACGATGCGATTAACTGCAACATCCCCGACGCGACGGAATTCAGCCCAAGGATTCGCAATGCGCTTTCGGGTGGCGCCGGCCGGACGCTATTGGAAACTTACGCCATTCGCTCGAACGTCGTGAAACTGATCAAGTACTACGCCGCTGGACAATCCCTGGCCAAATCGCGCCCGGGGGCGGCTTGCGACGGCGGCGCGGCGCGGGCCAACGCGATCATGCGGCGGTTGGACAGCAACCGCCGGATAATTGCCGCGATTGGACGGGCCTTCGGCGTCAAGACGGTTTTCGTTCATCAGCCCGTTGCCTATTTCGGCAGCCCGCAGCCAAAAGTTGGCCATGAACCGCCAGATGTCGTGGCGAACAAGGAATCCATTCGTCTGCTTTACGAAAATATGGTCGCGGCTCGGGCGGAAGGCCGGGCGTTCGTCGACAACGTCCTATGGTTGGAAAACGAAACGATCAAGGAAAGCATGTACGTCGACAACGTGCACTATAGCCTGAAGTTCAATGCCCGGATCGCCCATGTCGTTTACGAGCACTTGGCGGCATCCCTCAAATAGAATGGCAACCATGAAAGTAGGATTTGTGTGTCTAAAAATACTCGGGGCTATTCAGATGAACGTGGTGGCGCTGCGTAAGGACCGCATCGGCGGATACTTGAGCCGGGAATTGTCGTCCGCCACGGGTGCAGCGTGACTGGCGCCCGGGCGCTCCGTCCGGGTCTGATCGCGGTTGGTTTGCTATCGGCCGGCAATGCCCTTTGTTTGGGGGTCGTCTACATTTTATACCCAGGCTACGTCGATACCGGCGAGCCGAATATAGTTGCGCTCGGATACAGGCTGTTGGCCGGGCATTCCGTCTATCTCCAGCTCGACGACACAACCCGTATCACCAACGTTTATGGGCCGTATTTGTATATCTTTCACGCGGCGGCGTTCGCCCTATTCGGGCCGGGTGTCGCCATCGGCAAGGCGCCGGCAATCTTGGCCCTGACCGGCATGCTGACAACTCTTGCCCTGTCGCAGCGCCGGCACGGCATGGACGGCGTGGCCCTGGCCTTGGGTGTGGTCGGCGCCATTGTCGTCCTCAATCTGCCGACCACCGTCTGGGACCGGCCGGAAGCCTTCCTAATGTGCCTGACGGCGACGGCGCTGTGGCTGACCAATTTGGATTTATCGGGTCGCGCCTGTTGGTTCCGGGCGGCCGGCATCGGTGCCTTGGTCGGCGTCGCCATCGGCTTCAAGGTGTTCGCGGCGATGTATTTTCTGCCACTGGGCCTCGTCATGCTGGTCCGCGATGGCGTTGGAAAAGCCTTGTTGGCGGCGGTGATCGGGATTGCCGTGGCGGCAGCGCCGTTCGCATTACCGGCCTTTGATCTGGAGAAATTGCTGGCGCTGATCAATGTTCTGAAGGGCAAGCCGAACTCCTTCGAGTTGTTGCTACGCGTGCTGCGATTTTTTCTCTATATCGCGGCACCGGCGGCCATATTACTGGCCATCGGATGGCGGTGGGTCGCCCGAGATGATCGGCGGTATTTAGGTATCTTTCTGACCGGCGCGGGGCTGGCCTTGGCGGTGGTTCTTTATCCGGCGCAGAAGTTGGGCGCTGGAACCTATTACATGGTGCCGTTCGCGCCACTGTTCGCCGATCTGGCGGTTCGGGGTTATGCGGCAGTGAAGGCCGGCCACTCGCCGGCGCGGAGCGCCGCTCTGGCGTTGTTCTTAGTCCTTGTCTTGACGGCTTTGGCGGTTCCAAACGAGCGGCGGTTTCTAAGGAATCTGGATTGGCCGACCGCCGCCACCGTCGCCGCCGAAATCGCCGCTATAGAGCGCGACAATCCAGGTAAGACCATTGAAATCGGCATTGGCGACAATAACGAAAGCTACCGCCGCACCTTCCAGCGGACCCGTCTGGTCTTCCATGCGCATCCATATACCTTGGATACCTCGATCGTGATCGATACGACTGCTTGGGGCATAGAACTGGCGCCCGGATTGCTTGAGCGGATGCGCCGATGCGCTACCGACATTTGGTTGATCCCCATGGGCGAAAAGCCATTCGACTGGATCGGCTATTACGGCAAGGACACATACGGCCAAGCATTTCGGGACGCTTTTCATGACGGGTTCGAAAAAATCGAGAGCCGCGCCCAGTTCGATGTCTATGCCTGCCGCAAGGCTCGACGAAGCTAATCGGCGGACTGGAAAATATCCCAATTTCCCTAATCTTCTATGGGGTTGGAAGCCGTAGGCGAATGGTGTATACGCCATGGCCACCGCGCCTGCCGCTTGGCGCGGTCTACCCGGGTCAGCGGCCTATCTGAAGAGGTCTCCATGAAGCTTGCCGATTACGTGATCAATTTCCTGGGCGACCGGGGTATCGAACAGGTTTTCG
>JAQBZY010000361.1 GCA_027620395.1 Pseudomonadota bacterium | reverse complement strand
CCCGATCAAAGCTCGACGGCTGACCGCCCCGCTGGACGTGGCCGAGCACCGTGACCCGGGTATCGGCGCCGGTGGCGGCGGTGATGCCGCGGCCCAATTTTTCGCCGACGCCGCCGTACCTATCGTCACGGGTCACGGCAACTCCATCTTTCGGGCGCGCCGCTTCGGCGCAGACGACGAGCGCATGATTGCGGCCTTCCTTGTCGTGTACGTCGGCGAGATGCCGGGCGACGGCGTCGATGTCGTAAGGAATTTCCGGGATCAGGATCACGTCGGCGCCGCCGGCGATGCCGGCGCTGAGCGCGATATGCCCGGCACCCCGGCCCATGGTCTCCAGGATCATCACCCGGTGGTGGCTGGCCGCTGTCGGTTGCAGCCGGTCCAAGGCCTCGACGGCGACGCCGACCGCCGTATGGAAGCCGATCGCGAACTCGGTCAACGGCACGTCGTTGTCGATGGTTTTGGGGATGCCAATGAACGGCAGGCCGGCCTTCTCCATGATTGCGTGCAGGATTTTCATGCTGCCGTCGCCGCCGATCCCGATCAGGCCTTCGATGCCCAAGTCTCGGAGCGCCCGGACGACTTCGTCGGAACGGTCGGCAAAGCCGCCGTCCGGCATCGGATAGCGGAACGGATCGCCCTTGTTAACGGTGCCGAGCATGGTACCGCCGGAACGCAACGCCTCGCCCGAAAAGACCTCCAAGCTAAGCGGCCGGATCCTGGGGGGTGACGCCAAAAGGCCCTCGGTACTGTCGAGAATCCCCAGCACCTCGGCCGAGAATCCATGCACGGCGCGCTTGACCACGGCGCGGATGGCGGCGTTCAACCCGGCGCAGTCGCCGCCGCTGGTCAGCACCCCGATGCGTCGAAAACTTGCTTTTGTCACGTGAACATCCTACCGCCTGTCCGGCGCATTTGATATTATGGCGGAAGCCTTGGGGGAACGTCGAGGGTCATGGACGAAGCTGAAACTCAGTTACGAAAGCAATTGGATGACCTACGGCTCGAGCATCGCGATCTCGACGACGTAATCCAGCACCTGATTGAAACTAGGCCTTTCGATCAAATTCAGATTCAACGCCTGAAAAAGCGGAAGCTTTCGCTCAAGGATCAGATCAGCAAGCTGGAAAGCCGGCTGCTGCCCGACATCATCGCCTGAACCATCAATCTACCCTGGACCTCAGCCGCAGAAATGCGCCATCAGATCGCGGTCGGCATAGGCCAGCGCGGCATCGGGGCTGAGTTTTGCCGTCAGTGCCGCAATGCCAAAGGCGAGCGACAGCGGGATCGTCTCGCCCGAGGCCTGGAATGGTAGCCCGGCCAAAATCTCGACCAGACGGTCGGCCTTGCGCCTAGCCAGGATCGGATCGGCGACCAGCAATATCAGACCGAAATCGTGTCCGCCCAGGCTGCCGAAGGCATCCGTCGGGTGCACGGCGCGCCGGATCGCGTTGGCGACGTGCAGTAACGCCTTTTCATAAATACCGCGGCCAAAGCGGCGGCGAACCACGTCGGCGCCGGCGACATGCATGACGACGAGGCTCGGCGCAGTGGTCAATTGCTCGATATGCGTCAAGACGTGCGACAACTCGCGGATGAATTCCCGCCTGCTCGGCAGCGGCAAAAAGGCGTGCTGCGCCAAATCCGTCTTGAGCCTAGCCTCGCGTTCGTCTGCCAGTTTAAGTTGATGGCGGAGCGGCTCCAACTCGCCGGCCAGCGAATCGAATGCCGCCTGCGCGGCCGGCGTGATTTCGGCGGCAAGCCCGTCGACGGCCACCGAACCACCACCGTGCGGATCCGGCGGAGATCCCTCTGCGCCGCCGTCAGCTTGGTTTTTTTGGCCCTTGCCGCCCTGTTGCCCGCCGCCGCTATATTGTCCGGTCGGCACCACTGCGTCCGGCCGATTGACTTCCATGTCCGCCTCCGCTTGCCACCCGGCAGTGTAACATACTCTTGGCGCGGCAAGCGCCGGCATCGACGGCGCTTGCGCGATGCCCCGGCGAACCTATAATGCCGCGCTTTCCCGAACTCGGGGCAAGGGGGAGAGCAATCATGGCCCGCGATCCAGAACCCACCGTCGGCATCATCATGGGCAGTCAGTCCGACTGGGAGACCATGCGTCATGCGTCGGAAACCCTGGCCGCGCTCGGCGTCGCCCATGAGACCCGCATCGTTTCCGCGCACCGGACCCCGAAGCGGCTTTACGAATATGCCGAGACGGCGAAGTCGCGCGGCCTCAAGGTGATCATCGCCGGCGCCGGCGGCGCCGCGCATCTACCCGGCATGGCCGCCGCCTTAACCACACTGCCGGTATTCGGCGTGCCGGTCGAAAGCGCCAATCTCAAGGGCATGGATAGCCTGCTCTCGATCGTGCAAATGCCGGGCGGCGTGCCGGTCGGCACGCTGGCCATCGGCAAGCCGGGCGCGATCAACGCCGCGCTCTTGGCCGCCGCCGTCGTCGCCCTGCTGGACCCGGTCGTCGATCGGGCGTTGCAGGACTGGCGGGCGCGGCAGACCAACGCCGTCGCCGAGCGGCCGGGCGACGAGGCCTGAGGCCGCTCGCGATATGCCCGGACCCCACCCCCTCCAGCCCGGCAGCACCATCGGCATCATGGGCGGTGGCCAACTCGGCCGGATGACGGCGCTCGCCGCCGGTCAACTCGGTTACCGCTGTCACATTTTTTGCCCGGAACCGGATAGCCCGGCGGCCCAGGTCGCGGCGGCGACGACGCTTGCCGCCTATGACGACGAGGCGGCGCTGAAGGCCTTCGGCGACGCCGTCGATGTCGTCTCCTTCGAATTCGAGAACGTCCCGCACGAAAGCGTGCAACTTTTGGCCGCGCGTGCCGTCGTCCGGCCCGGCTGGAAGAGCCTCGCGGTGTCGCAGGACCGTTTGGTCGAAAAGGACTTCATCAATAAGATCGCGCCGACGACGCCGTACCGCAAAGTTGAAAGCGCCGCCGAACTGGAAGCCGCCGCCGCCGAG
>JAQBZY010000360.1 GCA_027620395.1 Pseudomonadota bacterium | reverse complement strand
TTCGCTCTTCCTCATTTGAATCACACGCGGGTTAACAAAGATTCACCGTACTTTTGCAACAGGTCTAATGGAGCCGCAATCCCGGCCGACATTCACTATATTAAGGGCCAATGGCAAACGACCGCGATGGATGCGGTCCCGTGACGAGGGGTCGACGATGCCGGAAACCGAAAATGCCGACGATCCCTATTTGACCGGTCGATTTCTGATCGCCATGCCCGGCATGCCCGATCCGAGGTTTTCCAAATCTCTGATCTACATGTGCGCGCACGGCCCGGAAGGCGCCATGGGCTTGGTCGTCAACAAGCCGCTTGAGACAATCAGCTTTCCCGACTTGCTGTCGCAATTGGAAATTCCGGTGCCGCCGGCCGGCGCCGGGATTGATGTCTTGTTCGGCGGACCGGTCGAATCCGGCCGCGGCTTCGTGCTGCATTCGTCCGATTACATGATCGACGGCAGCATGGCGGTCGACGATGATGTCGCGCTGACCAGCACTGTCGATATCCTCCGCGTCATCGCCAGCGGAGACGGGCCGAAGGACCGGTTGTTGGCGCTCGGCTACGCCGGTTGGGGGGCGGGGCAACTCGACGACGAAATTCGAGCCAACGGCTGGCTCAGCGTCGACGCCGACCCGGGTCTTCTGTTCGCCACCGCCGCGGCCGAAAAGTGGGACCGCGCCATGGCCAAAATCGGCATCGACCCGAGGATGCTGTCGGACAACGCCGGGCATGCCTAAAAAATCCGGCCCATCGGCGCTTCAAGACGACTTGAAGGCGCGTTTTGCCGCCTGTAAGGACGCCGAGGCGATGAATGACGAGGTGATCCTGCCATTCGTGCAGGCCCTCGAAGAGGTCTGCGCCGAGCGCGGCTACGTTCTCAACATATATGGCGAAACCGCCAATCTGGTCTTTTCCGGAGACCCTGACGCGGCCGAGCAGATATTTCAGATGGTCGAGGATTTTCTCGACGATGCGGAATAACGCGGTCCTCATCCTTCGAGACGCCTGCGGGCGCTCGCTCCTCAGGATGAGGTACGTGAGAAGGTTTCCTCATCCTGAGGAGGCGCGAAGCGCCGTCTCGAAGGATGAGACGCGTCACCCGAACCGGGCGGCGAGGGTATCGAAGGATTCCAAATTGTCGATCGGGCCGATGCCGGCGACCGTCGGCCGGCCCTTGAAAATGCGTTCGGCGACGCGCTTAACCTGGGCGACATCGACGGCTTCGATCTGGGTGACCACTTCCTCGACCGGCAGCGGCCGATTAAACACCATCAACTGTCTGGCCAACTGTTCGGCCCGCGACGAGGTGCTTTCCAGTCCCATCAAGATGCTGGCCTTCAACTGCGCCCGAGCCCGCGCGGTTTCGTCTTCGCTGACATCGGCGACCACCTTGGCCGCTTCGGCGGCGATCAGGGGTGTCAGTTCCGCGACCTCATCGGCGCCGGTGCCGGCGTAGATGCCGAATAGACCGTTGTCTTCGTAACAGGCCAGGAACGAATAAATCGAATAGGCGAGGCCTCGGTCTTCGCGGATTTCCTGAAACAGGCGCGATGACATGCCGCCGCCAAACAGCGTCGACAGCACTGAAGCTGCATAAAAGTCGTCGTCGCGGTAGCCGATTCCCTCAAGGCCGAGAACGACATGCACTTGCTCCAGGTCCCGCTCGACGCGGATTTCGCCGCCGATGTAGCGGACGTCCGGGCGTTGGCCGTTGGCCTTGCCGGCCAACCCGCCGAAGGCGTCCTCGACCATGCCGACGATGCGTTCATGCTCGACCCGGCCGGCGGCGGAAAAGACGATCGAGGGCGCGGTATAAACGTGATTGCGGTACGTCTTCACCTGATCGCGGGCAAAACCGCGCACCGTCGCTTCGGTGCCCAGCACCGAACGGCCGATAGATTGTCCGGGAAAGGCGACTTCCTGGAAATGATCGAAGACGATATCGTCCGGGGTGTCGTTGGCCTGGTGGATTTCTTGGCAAATGACTGACTTTTCACGTTCGAGTTCGCCTTCCTCCATGGTCGGGTTCTGGATGATGTCGGCGATCATGTCGACGGCGAGGGCGACATCGTCTTTCAGGACCTTGGCGTAATAGGCGGTGTGCTCGCGCGACGTATAGGCGTTGATATGGCCGCCGACGGCCTCGATCTCCTCGGCGATTTGGCGTGCCGTGCGCCGTTCGGTGCCCTTGAACACCATGTGTTCGAGCAAATGCGAGATGCCGTTGATCTCGACCGCTTCGTCCCTGGCCCCGGTCTCGATCCAGGCTCCCAATGACGCTGTCTCGACCGACGGCATTTCGTCGGTGGCGACCCGAAGCCCGTTCGCGAGAGTGGTCACGCGGATGCTCATGCAGCCCCCATTTTCGCCGGCCGGCGGCTATCGATCAGTGCTTCCAATTCGGCGAGATCGTTGCCGACATGACTCATCCGTTCCGGCCGTTGCAGAAGATCGGCAAGCCTTGCCGGCAGTCCCGGCCGGATGCCGGCGGCTTGCTCGACGGCGTCTGGAAACTTGGCCGGATGCGCGGTGGCCAAGACCACCATCGGCGTGCCGTCGGTTTCGGGCTTGTCCATGGCCGCCGCATAGGCGACGGCTGAATGCGGATCGAGCAAATACCCGGTCGCTGCGTGGACTCGGCGGATCGTTGCCTGGGTTTCGGCGTCATCATAACGGGCACTGTCGAAAAGTTGCCGTGCCGTGGCCAGCGTTTCCGGCGTCACCGAGAAGTGGCCGGTTTTTCGGAATTCCCGCAGCGTCGCCTCGACCCTGGCTCCGTCATTGTCCAAAAGATCAAACAGCAGCCGCTCGAAATTCGAGGACACCTGGATGTCCATGCTCGGGCTCAACGTCGGCACCACGCTTTCCATCCGCATTTCGCCGGCGGCGAAGAAGCGGGCCAGGATATCGTTGGCATTCGACGCGACCAGAAGCCGCTTGATCGGCAAGCCCATGTTCCGGGCCGCGTAACCGGCGAAGACGTTACCGAAATTGCCGGT
>JAQBZY010000359.1 GCA_027620395.1 Pseudomonadota bacterium | reverse complement strand
GCGGCGCGGCGGCAGCCGGCGGTGCGGCAGCCGGCGGTGCGGCAGCTCAGCCGGGAACGGCCGTCTTACCGAGCGGGACAACGATTGAGGTCCGGGTGATGTCGTTAACGCCGCCGACGGCGCAAGGAGTGTCGGCGCCGGCGGCTAATTCCGGGTTCCCGATGCCGGCTCAGCCCACGATCTCCGGTAACCCGGCTGCCCTCGCATCATTAACGCCGGGAACCTCCGTACACGGTGTCATCATCGGCCGCGCCGGCATCGCACATAGCATTTTGCAGACCCCGTCGGGGCCCCTGGCGTTACCGACCGACCCGCCTTTACCGGCCGGAACGCGGGTCGAGCTTTCGATCTTCGCGCCGCCGAAGCCACCGGCATCGAGCGGCGGCATTCATGACTGGAAGACGTCATTTGGCGAGGGCGCCTGGCCGGCATTAGAGGCGGCGCTTGAGACCCTTGAGGAAATGGCCCCGGCGGCGGCCCGGCACGTCATCAATTCGGCGATGCCGAAAGCGGACCAGCAACTGGCGGCGAATTTGCTTTTCTTCCTAGCCGCGCTCCGTGGCGGCGACGTCAGGGACTGGCTCGGCGATGGCCCGCTCCGTATTTTGCAACGGCTGAACCCTGAACTCGCGGCCCGCATGCGTGACTAGTTCGGCCGCCTCGGCGGCCCGGCTCGGGATCCCGAAACCGGCGATTGGCGGTTGCAAGTGGTGCCGTTCCTGAACGGCGCCGAGATCGACCGGCTCAGGGTTTTGACCCGCGATCAGTCGGAAGCGGCTGAGAACGACCGCCCCGGTGGCGGCACCCGCTTCGTTATCGATCTCGAACTCAGCCGCCTCGGGCATCTGCAAGTCGACGGATTGGTCGGCGAGAAGGGCAAGCGGGTCGATCTGGTGATCCGTACTGAAACGCCGCTGGCGGCACATATGCGCGAAGACATCCGACGGATATTCAGTGACGCCGCCGAGATCACCGGCATTCAAGGTTCGGTCGGCTTTCAGGCCGAGCCGGCCAATTTCGTTAATCTGCCAAGGCGCCGGCCGGATCGCGATGGTCCGGCGGCTTCCGGTTTTGTCGTTTGAGCCGCCATGTCGAATGACCTAATAAATTTCGACGACGTGCGAGCCCGACGGGCTTTCCTAAGTGTATTACGCACCAATGTCGCCGAAGGAGTCAGCATCTTCAACGCCGTGTTTTCCGTCGGCGACGGCGACATCGACATCAGGCTCCGTCTGGTGGCGGATCGGCAAACCCTCGACCCGGCGGTCCTGGCGGTATATTTGCGGCTCTATCGGAATCAAGCCCAGACGCCCCTCGAAACCCTGGCCCAGACCATTTTGGATGACATCAACGACCAGTTGATCCCCTATTGGATCGAGGTCCGTCTCGGCCGCAAGTTGACGGCGGCCGGCGCCCAAGTCGCGCACGAGGTCAAAACCTGGGACCGGCAGCCGAAATGGGACGGCACCGAGATCCTGGCCCGGCTCGATCCTTGAGCGAATTTTGTATCGGATTGCCAATGTCAGTCCTTGCGGATGTGCGCCATCAGGCCGATTTCATCGAGTTCCTGGCGTTATTCGCGCAGAAGTTCAGCGTCGACCCTAGCCTGGCGCCGATCTTCGGCGATCTCGTACTTCTTGAATTCTAAAAATGCTTCCCTGAGGGTTTCGCGGGCGTCGAGTATTTCCGTCTCCTTATCGGCGATTCTACGTTGCAGCGCCTCGCGGCGGCGGACCGCCTCGGCTGCATAATTGCCATAAGTGAGGCCGGCCTCGATCGGGCTTTGTGACGCCATCGCCTGCTCACGGACGATTTCCGCCTCAAGCGCCGCGAGCAGCCCTTCGAGGTTGTCCAATTGCCCCACCAGTTCGCCCAGGGATCGGCGCTTTTGATCGAGCACCCAATCGTTGATTCGAACCAAGGCCTTGAAGTCGCGGGCCATTCAAAATCAGCCTATTCCGCCGCCGGGGCAGCGGCGTTGCCCATGCCGAGAATGTCGTAAAGCCGCTGATAGCCCTCCTCAATACCGGCGGTCTCGAAGATGCCTTGCGCCAGAAACTCCTCGAGCACCGGGTAGTAGGCGATGGCCTCGTCGACGGCGGCGTCCGATCCTTTCCGGTAGGCGCCGAGTCTGATCAACTCGGCCATGTCCTCGTAGGTTGCGAGCAGTCGCCTAGCCCGGCTCACGGCTGCGTTCTGTTCGTCGGTGTTGCACATCGGCATGGTTCTGGACACGCTTTTTAGGATGTTGATCGCCGGGAACCGCCCCCGTTCGGCGATCTGGCGTTCCAAGACGATGTGGCCATCCAATATGCCGCGCACCGCGTCGGCGATCGGTTCGTTGTGATCGTCGCCTTCGACCAGCACAGTGAACAATCCCGTGATGTCGCCCTGTCCGTCGAGTCCGGGCCCGGCGCGCTCCAGTAATTTAGGCAACTCGGAAAACACAGACGGGGTATACCCCTTCGACGCCGGCGGTTCGCCGACCGAGAGGCTGATTTCCCGCTGCGCCATGGCGAACCGGGTGACGCTGTCCATCATGCACAGCACATTGGCGCCGCGGTCGCGGAAATATTCAGCGACCGCCAGCGTCACATAGGCTGCCTGGCGGCGGACCAATGCCGGTTCATCGGAGGTGGCGACGATGATCACCGAACGCTTCAGACCTTCCTCGCCCAGATAATCCTCGATGAATTCCTTGGCCTCTCGGCCGCGTTCGCCGATCAACCCGACGACGCTGACTTCGGCGTCGGTATTGCGGGCCATCATCGAAAGCAGGGTCGACTTGCCGACACCGGAGCCGGCGAAAATACCCATGCGTTGGCCGCGGCATCAGGTCAGGAAGGTGTTCATCGCCTTGACGCCGAGATCGAGCTTGCCGGAGATCCGGCGGCGTTGATGCGACGGCGGCGGCGAGGTGTGGATCGGATAGCCGCTGAGGCCGGCGGTCAGTGGACCCAAGCCGTCAACCGCATCGCCAAAGGCGTTAACGACACGGCCGAGCCAGCCCTCGTCGGGATAA
>JAQBZY010000358.1 GCA_027620395.1 Pseudomonadota bacterium | reverse complement strand
CTGCTGGCCGCCAGAAAGATCCTTAACCGGTTGATCGGCGATGGCGCCAAGATCCATGAGATCCAACAGACGCCGCGCCCGGGCGAGACCTTCGCGTTCCGCTTCACGGGCTTGGCGCAGACCAAGAACAATGCCGAGAAAACTGCTGTCGATATGCACATGGAGGCCGGCCAGAACATTTTCGAGGGCCGTCATCTCCGGGAACAACCCGCCGTTCTGGAAGGTACGGCGTACACCTTTTGTGGAAATTTCATGCGGCGCCAGACCGTGGATCGGCAGGCCCTTGAAATGAATAGTGCCTTCGATCGACGGCACGTAGCCGGATATGGAATTAAAAAGCGTCGTCTTGCCGGCCCCATTGGGTCCGATGACGGCGCGCACCTCGCCGGCATAGGCATTGAAAGTCACCCCGGCGAGTGCCCGGAGTCCGGAAAAGTTAACCGACACATCCTGAAGTTTGAGAAGCGGTTCCATGGCTAGTCCCGGTAATACCGCTCGCGGAAAACCGGCGAGACGCGATGCAGCAGACTGACCAACCCCTTGGGCAAGAACAGCAGGACGAGGACAATGACGACGCCAAAAAACAATTCATCCATGCCGGGGAACTGACGGAAATATTCCGGAAGCGCGGTCAGGGTGATGGCGCCGATGACGCTCCCGACGATACTGCCGGTGCCGCCCACCAATACCATCCCGAAGTGCACGATGATTTCCGTCAGGCCGAAGGATTCGGGAAACACCCGCTCGGTCAACGCCGCGAACATGGCGCCTGCGACACCGACAACGGCGCCGCTCCAGACGAAGGCCAGAATGATATAATTCGCCGTGTGGATGCCGAGCGATGCCGTCGACGCTTCGTTGTCGCGGATGGCGACGATGGCGCGGCCAATTTTGGAGCGCAAAAGATTCGACGTTGCCTTGACCACCAGGACGGTCAGCAGAAGAAAGATGTAGAATTTTGGCACTTCAGAATCGATCGGAATGCCGAAGAATATCGGCTGTGGTATGAGCAAGCCATCGGATCCCTTGGTGATCTTGTCGCCATGGAGATAGACCCAGCGCATCAGTTCGCCGAATGCCAGGGTAATGATCGCGAGGTAGTAGAGCCGGATGCCGCGCAACGCCGTGACACTGGCCAGGAACCCAGCAATGCCGCCGGCAACGGCCGATGCGACGATGGCCAGCGGATAGGGCACGCCGGCGTAGACCATCAAGATGGCCGTCGTATACGCGCCGATACCAAAAAATGCCGTGTTGGCGAATGCCAGTTGGCCCAAGTTCCCGATGATGATGTTGAAGCCCACCGTGACCAGCACATAGACCAAGATGGCATTGACTACCCACAGCAGGTACTCGTTGGCGCCAAACGGAATGGCAAGTGCCATGAGCGGAACGAGATAATAGACACGCCGCCATCGGCTCATGGAAGGCGCTGAGGGAAGTTCAGTCTCGCTCATTCCATGCCCCTCACATGCGAACCGTGACGGTCTTGCCGAACAGGCCAGCCGGACGAATAACCAGAACCAAGACGATGACCAAATAGGCGGTGATATCAATGAGCGCCGTATTGACGTAAGCGCCGAGACATTGCTCAGCGACACCCAATAGCAGGCCGCCGAGGACGGCGCCTCCGAGCGACCCGAAGCCACCCAGCGTCATCGCCGCGAAGCCGCGGATCAGGAACGTGGCGCCAAGATCGGGGTGCAACAAAGAGATGGGGGCGATCAATATTCCCGCCATCGCGCCCATGGCAAGTCCGACCCCCCACATGACTTCATGGAAGGCCCGGACATTGACCCCGATCAGCGTCGCCCCGCGTTCCGATTGGTAAACCGCCTGGATGACGACGCCGATCGACGTCCGGTAAAAAATCAAGAAGAAGCCGGCCAGCAGGACGGCGACGATGGCGCAGATAAACAATGCGTCCCCGGTCACCACCAAATCACCGAGAAATATGGGGGCCATGTCGAAAACCGGCGGCATGGGAAGCACTTCGCGCCCCCAAAGGGTCCGAGCGCCGCCCCTTAAGACGTAGCCGAGAGAGATGCTCATCATCGCAAAACCGATATGTGGGCCAGCCTTGATCGGGTCGATGAAGCCGCGACTTATGCCGACGCCCACGACAAATAGGATCGCGACGCCCAGCAAGGCCGCCGGGACGTAGGCCATGCCGAGATAGATCACCAGCACATAGACGACGAAGGCGCCGGCCATGACGAAGTCGCCGTGCCCGAAGTTGACAATGGTGGTCGCCCGATAGACAACGCTGAGCGATAGCGCGATCAGAGCGTAGATGGCGCCTTGCGCCAATCCGCTGATGGTGAGTTGAAGGAACATGCGCTGTTACCGTGTCACATCACGTGAAGTAGCCGGGGACCCTCGTGACCGGGCCGTCCCGTGTCTCCCGGCATTGACGCCAGGAGGCGGAACGGCCCGGCCGATTTCGAGACCCCGTCAGATTACCAGGGCTTGTCCCAGGCCGACAGCACCGTCGGTTTGCCGCCGACAAAACCGGCAACCGCCGATTCCTTGCAGCCGTGGCGGTCGGTTGGTGTCCAGGTGATGTCACACGCCAGGATTCCTGTCTTAAGTCCTCGAATTTTATCGAGTTCAGCGATCATTTTCGAACGAGTCAGATCGCGCCCCGCGGCCTCAAGCGCCTTCACGGCGGCGACGCCGCTGGCCATGGAAATGGCACTGAACCCTGTGATCGTCTCGTTCGGGTAATACTTGAGGATGATATCATTCCACGGCTTCATCTTCGGGCCGTCGACCTTGTCGACAAAGGCATGCAGCACGAAGTAATTGTTCACCGCTTCTTGATCACCAAGACGCGCCAGAGTGTTTTCCAGGTCGGTCCCGGCGGTTCCCATGACCGGAACCTTGAGCCCGTACTTCTTCGCATCGCGCAGGAAAATCACTGTCTCGGCTTCGTATAGGCAACCAAGAATG
This sequence comes from Pseudomonadota bacterium, assembly GCA_027620395.1. GTDB lineage: Bacteria > Pseudomonadota > Alphaproteobacteria > Rhodospirillales > Casp-alpha2 > JAQBZY01. The sequence continues at coordinate 74 of JAQBZY010000358.1, read as the reverse complement.
AAGTCCGGATTTCCCTGCTTGAGCTTAAGAACTTGGGCCGTCGAGTCGGTCTGGCCGCGTTCCATGGCGAGGTC
>JAQBZY010000357.1 GCA_027620395.1 Pseudomonadota bacterium | reverse complement strand
TCCGCGCAGACGGCGGCGTGAACGGCCGGATCACGGACCACGCCACCCTTGCTGACTTGGTCCGGCGCGGCCTCGAACTGCGGCTTGATCAGCGCCACCAGGGCGGCCGTTGGTTTGGTCAGCGAGAGCGCCGCCGGCAATACGGTCCTGAGGCCGATGAAGCTGGCGTCGCAAACCACCAGATCGACCGGCTCGGGGATTTGTTCGGTGCCCAAGTGCCGGGCATTGGTTTTCTCTAAAACGACGACACGTGGATCCTGCCTAAGCTTCCACGCCAATTGCCCTCGCCCGACATCGACGGCGTAGACCTTGGCGGCACCGCCGGCGAGCAAGACATCGGTGAAGCCGCCGGTGGACGCGCCGACATCGATGGCGGTTTGGTCTGTCGCATCGATGCCGAATTCCATGAGCCCATGCGCCAGTTTCAGGCCGCCGCGGCTGACCCAGGGATGATCCTGGCCGCGGACCTCGATGGCGATCTCGGGGCTAACCTGTTGGCCGGCTTTCTCGAGCTTGCGCTCCCCCGAAAAGACCACGCCGGCCATGATCAAGGCCTGCGCCTTGGCAAGGCTTTCCGCGAGGCCCCTGTCAACGAGGAGTTGGTCGAGACGTTGCTTGCCGGGCTTGCTCAAGGCACGCCCCCAGCTTGCTCTCAGGCGCGGACGGGTGTGCTTATTTCGCCGCTGCGGCCCAGCGCGGCCAAGACGGCGGCGACGATACTACGGGTATCGATGCCGGCCATTTCGTTTTGCTTTTCCGGTTTGTCCTGCTCGAAAAAACGATCCGGCATCATCAGCGCCCGGACCTTGATCCCGTTTTCCAATAGCCCGTTGTTGGCCATGAAGGTCAGCACATGGCTGCCGAATCCGCCGACCGAGCCTTCCTCGACGAGGATCAGGACTTCGTGCTCGCGCGCCAATCGGCGGACCAGATCGGTGTCGATTGGCTTGGCGAAGCGGGCGTCGGCGACGGTGGTGGAAAGTCCCATGGCGGCCAGTTCCTCGGCGGCCTTCATGGAATCCTGGAGCCGGGTGCCGAGTGAGAGGATCGCCGCCGTGGTACCTTCGCGCATGATCCGGCCTTTACCAATTTCCAGCGGCTGGCCACGTTCGGGCAGATCAATGCCGATGCCTTCGCCGCGCGGATAGCGGAACGCCGACGGCCGGTCGTCGATTTCGACGGCGGTCCTGACCATGTGCATCAGTTCCGCCTCGTCGGCGGCGGCCATGACGACGAATCCCGGCAGCGTCGCCAAATACGGAATGTCGAAGGCGCCGCAGTGCGTCGAGCCGTCGGCGCCGACATAGCCGGCGCGGTCGATGGCGAAACGGACCGGCAGCGATTGGATCGCGACATCGTGCACGACCTGATCGTAAGCGCGCTGCAAGAACGTCGAATAGATGGCGCAGAACGGCTTATAGCCCTCGGTCGCCAAGCCGGCGGCGAAGGTCACGCCGTGCTGTTCGGCGATGCCGACATCGAAGCTGCGCGTCGGGTAGACATCGCCGAACTTGTCGACGCCAGTCCCGGATGGCATCGCGGCGGTGATGGCGACGATCTTATCGTCGAACTCGGCTTCCTTGATCAGGGCCTTGGCAAAGACGTTGGTATAACTTGGCGCATTGGCCTTCGCCTTGTGCTGCTTGCCGGTGACGACATCGAATTTGGAAACGCCGTGGTACTTGTCGGCGGATTGTTCCGCCGGCTCGTAGCCGTGGCCCTTTTCGGTGACGATGTGCAAGAGAATCGGCCCCGGCTCCTTGTCGTCGCGGATATTTTTCAGGACCGGGATCAGGTGATCGAGGTTGTGGCCATCAATGGGGCCGACATAATAGAAGCCCAATTCCTCGAACAGCGTGCCGCCGGTGACCAGGCCGCGCGCGTACTCGTCGACTTTTTCGGCGGCGATTTCGAGCTGACGCGGAAAGCGCTTGGCGATGTCCTTGGCCAAATGCCGGACCGAGCGGAACGACTTCGACGAAATCAGCTGCGACAGATATGCACTCAGCGCGCCGACCGGCGGAGCGATCGACATGTCGTTGTCGTTCAGCACCACGATCAGTTTGGATTCCATGGAGCCGGCGTTGTTCATCGCCTCGTAGGCCATGCCGGCGGTCATGGCGCCGTCGCCGATCACCGAAATGACGTGATTGTCGCCGCCCGAAAGATCCCGGGCCACCGCCATGCCGAGGCCGGACGAGATCGAAGTCGACGAATGCGCGGCGCCGAACGGGTCGTATTCGCTTTCGGTGCGTTTGGTGAAGCCGGACAGACCGTTGCCCTGGCGCAGCGTCCCCATACGCTCGCGCCGGCCGGTCAGAATTTTATGCGGATAGCATTGATGTCCGACGTCCCAGATCAACCGGTCGGCCGGGGTCTGGAAGACATGATGCAGCGCCACCGTCAATTCGACGACGCCCAAGCTGGCGCCCAGATGCCCGCCGGTGAACGAGACCCAACGGATGGTATCCTTGCGGAGCTCGTCGGCGAGTTGTTTCAACTCGCCCATGCCGAGGCCACGGAGATCGGCCGGCGAGGCGATCTTGTCGAGGAGCGGAGTTTCGAATTTATCGTCCAATTTGGTGGATCCTTCCCGCCAAGCGGTATCGCGACAAGCAATATAGAATCGATAACAACGCCGCCGTCAATGACGCCGTGCCACGATGAATTCCGCAAGTCTTTTTAAAAGCTCGCCTTTTTTGCCGAAAATATCAAGGTGCTCGATCGCCTGGGCGGACAGCAGATGGGCCTGGGCGCGGGCCCGCTCGGTGCCCATCAGTGACACGAACGTTGCCTTGCCGGCGGAGGCGTCCTTGCCGGTGGCCTTTCCGACTTCCTCGGCGCTGCCTTCGACATCCAATAGATCGTCGGCGATTTGGAACGCCAGGCCGATATCGTGCGCGTAGTGGTGGAGCGACTGCCGCGCCCCTTCCGACGCCTTCCCCAGAATGGCGCCGAACTCGCAGGAAACGGTGATCAGGGCGCCGGTTTTCATGCGTTGCAGGCGGGTGATCTCGGGAATGTCGAGGCGGGACTGTTCGGC
>JAQBZY010000356.1 GCA_027620395.1 Pseudomonadota bacterium | reverse complement strand
GCTGGAGGAACTGTTCCCGGTCTTCAAGGACAGGGGCGCGCCGATCGGCTTGCTGGTCCAGGACAACCAGCATTGGATCCTCGGTAAAAAGAGAAAGTGGGCGATGCCGCACTTCAGCTTGCCGCCGATGATGAACAACCGTGGTTGCTACACGCTGTCGCTTGGCAATCTCTGCCGCTGGCTGGCTCAGCAGGCGGAAGATCTGGGGGTCGAAATCATTCCGGGCTTCGCGGCTTCGGAAGTACTGTTCGACGCCAATGGCGCCGTCCGGGGCATTGCCACCGGCGACATGGGCCGGGGCCGAAACGGCGAAGCGGGGCCGAACTTCCAGCCGGGCGTCGAGTTGCTGGCCAAGTACACGCTGTTCGCCGAGGGCTGCCGCGGCCATCTTTCGAAGGGCCTGATCGATAAATTCGATCTCCGCGCCGGCCGCCAGCCGCAGACCTACGGCATCGGCATCAAGGAGCTATGGGAGATCGAGCCGGCCAAGCACGCACCCGGCACCGTCATCCACACCCAGGGCTGGCCGCTGTCGGATTGCGCTGGCGGCGGGTTCATCTATCACCAGGAAAACAATCAACTCGCGATCGGCTTCGTGGTCGCGCTCGATTACGAAAATCCGCATCTTTCGCCGTATGAGGAGATGCAGCGCTTCAAAACCCACCCGGCGGTCCGACCGATACTGGAAGGCGGTCGGCGCATCGCTTATGGCGCGCGCGCCATCAACGAAGGCGGGTTGCAAAGCGTGCCGAAGCTGGCGTTCCCGGGCGGCGCGTTGATCGGCTGCGCGGCGGGCTTCGTCAACGTGCCCCGGATCAAGGGCACGCACAACGCCATGAAGACCGGCATGCTCGCCGCCGAGTGTGCATTCGGCGCCGTCAGTTCCGGCCGCGCCCATGACGAGCTTGCCGATTACGAGCCGGCGTTCCGCGCGTCCTGGGTCTATCAGGACCTTCACATGGTCCGCAACGCCCGCCCGGCGCTCAGCAAATTCGGCCTGTTGCTGGGCACGATCTATGCCGGCTTCGATCTCTGGCTCAATAATCTGGCGCTCGGCATATTCGCGCCCTGGACCTTCGGACACCACGAAGACCACAAGGCGCTGAAGCCGGCGGCCGAGATGCCGAAGATCGAATATCCGAAGCCGGACGGCGTCATCACCTTCGACAAACTGACCAGCGTGTCGTTCTCCGGCACCAATCACGAAGAAGATCAGCCGGTGCACTTGACGCTGAAGGACGCCACCGTGCCGGTCTCGGTCAATCTGACGCTCTACGACGGTCCCGAGCAGCGGTTCTGTCCGGCCGGGGTCTATGAATACGTCGCCGACGAAAGCCAAGGCGGGGACGCCAAACGGCTACAGATCAACGCCCAGAACTGCGTCCATTGCAAAACCTGCGACATCAAAGACCCGACCCAGAACATCCATTGGGTGGTGCCGGAGGGCGGCGGCGGGCCCAACTATCCGAACATGTGATGGCCGCCTTCCGGGTGGCCTCGGACGCAAGGCCAGGGTATGATGCCGTCATGCCGCTTCGGAGTTTCCCCACATGATCCGCGCCCGCGTCCACATCGTTTCCGCTCTCATCGGCGGCGCCTTATTGATGTCAGCCACCGAAGTTCCGGCGGCGACCGGTAAAGACAAAAACATGGATCAGGAGCCGCTGACGCTCAGCGGCAGCTACCTCGCCGGCCGCGTGGCGCAGAAGCGCGGCGACGCCAAGGCGGTGGTGAAATATCTGGGCTCTGCCCTCAAGCACGACCCCACCGCGCCCGACATCATGCGTCAGGCGTTTCTTTATAACGTCATGGACGGACGGGTCGTCGACGCCGTGGCGCTGGCCCGGAAATTAATTGCCGGCGACGCCAAAAGCTCGCTGACCGCGCTGGCCATTGCCGTCGACGACGCCAAGGCCGGCAAGTGGGACGCCGTCGAAACCCGCCTGGCGGCGCTAGAGAATTCCGGACTCAACGCCTACTCCCAACCATTGCTGCGGGCCTGGGCCGCCTTTGGCAAAGGCGACAAGAATAAAGCGCTCGAGCTGTTGAAACCATTGGCCAGCGTCGGCGGCGCCAAGGGGATGCACGACACCCACGCCGGCCTGATTCATTGGTTGAGCGGCGACACGGCCAAGGCTGAACAATTCCTGATCAACGTCACCGGCGACAAAACCGCGGTTAGCTTCCGCTCGGCGCGATTGCTCGGCAATCTCTATGAACACCTTGGCAATGCCGATAAAGCCAAGGCCGCCTACGACATGTTTCTCGCGGTACAACCGAAATCCCGCCTGCTCGACACCGATTTCGACCGCATGAAGGCGTCGGGCAAGCCGCCGACGCTGATCAAGGATGCCAAGGACGGCGTCGCCGAAGCGCTTTACGGGATCGCGTCGTCACTCAATCAGGAAGGCGGTTTCGAGACCTCGTTGGTGCTTGGCCAACTCGGTCTCCATATCAGACCGAACTTTCCAATTCTCCGCATGACGGTCGGCAGCGTTCTTGAGGGCCTTGAGCGGCCGGCGGACGCGATCAAGGCATTCAAGACAGTCCCGGCGAAAACACCCTTCCACCGCTTCGCGCAACTACGCATCGCCGCCAACCTCGACCGCCTTGAGCGCACCGACGAGGCGATCAAGCTGTTACGCGAAACCGCCAAGACCAATTCAGCCGACGCCGGGCCTTGGGTGTCGTTGGGCGATCTTTATCGGCGCAAGCAGAAATGGTCCGATGCCGTCGCCGCCTATGACAATGCCGTCAAACGTTTGGGCATGCTGGATAAAAGCCAGTGGCAAATTCTTTATACCCGCGGCATCGTGCTCGAACGTGATAAAAAGTGGCCTCGCGCCGAGCAGGATTTCCTGAAAGCGCTTGAGTTTCAGCCGGATCAACCGCTGGTCCTGAACTATCTTGGCTATTCCTGGATCGAGCAGCGAGTGCACTTGGAACGCGCGCTTGAAATGATCAAGACTGCCGTCCAGAAACGGCCGCGCGATGGCTATATCACCGATAGCCTGGGCTGGGCCTATTACCAACTTGGCGATCTCAAAAAGGC
>JAQBZY010000355.1 GCA_027620395.1 Pseudomonadota bacterium | reverse complement strand
AGATTCGCACAGACAATCATCAATGGGAATCCCAAAAAGGACTCCTATGTTAGGCGGATACCACTAGAACTGCCGCGGCCGACATCTTGGCCGGCACCGCGAAGGTCTTGGCATACATGAAAATCTTAGCATACATGAATTGAACCCTTCCAATCGCCGCCACATGACAGACCGGCGTGAGGAACCTTAGAAAAGGGTCGATTTTCAATCAAATGAGATTTACTTAGCCGATGGCTGCCCGGCGATCTTGGCCCAGGTGTCGCGGAGCGTCATGGTGCGGTTGAAGAGGGGATTTCCCTGGGTCGAGGCCGGGTCGGGGCAAAAATAGCCGAGCCGTTCGAACTGCAACGTCTTTCCCGCCGGCCAATCGGCGAGCGACGGCTCCAGCATGCAGTTTCCCAGGACTTCCAGGCTCATCGGGTTGATGTCTTGCAGGAAGTCGTGCTGCTTGCCCGGCGTCGGCGTTGCGAACAGATGATCATACAACCGGACCGTCGCCGGCACGGCGGCCGACGCCGAGACCCAATGCAGCGTGCCCTTGACCTTGCGGCCGTCTGGCGCGTCGCCGCCCTTGGTCGCGGGGTCGTAGGTACAACGGATTTCAGTCACCTCGCCGGCGTCGTTCTTGATGACCCCGGTGCAGGTCACGAAATAGGCCCAACGGAGACGAACCTCGCGGCCTGGCGCCAAGCGGAAGAATTTCTTCGGCGGGTCTTCCATGAAATCTTCCCGCTCGATGTAAAGCTCGCGGGTGAACGGCACGGTGCGCGACCCGGCGTCCGGATTTTCCGGATTGTTGACGGCTGGAAGATCTTTGCGAGCGCCTTCCTGGAAATTTTCAATCACCACCTTCAAGGGCCTGAGCACCGCCATGCGGCGCTCGGCGTCCTTGTTGAGAAGCTCGCGGACGCAACTTTCCAGCATCTGCACTTCGACCATGCTGTCGGTTTTGTTGACGCCCAATCGGCCGATGAAGTCGCGGATCGCGGCGGCCGGAATGCCGCGCCGGCGGAACCCGGAAAGGGTTGGCATTCGGGGGTCGTCCCAGCCATCGACGTGACGCTCCTGCACCAATTGCGTGAGCCGGCGCTTCGAAAGGACCGCATGCGTCAAATTAAGCCGGGCGAATTCATACTGCCGGGGTTTCGACGGCGTCGGCAGGTTATCGATGAACCAGTCGTACAGCGGCCGGTGATCCTCGAATTCGAGCGTGCAGATTGAATGCGTGACGGCCTCGATGGCGTCGGACTGGCCATGCGCGAAGTCATAGGTCGGATAGATGCACCAGATGGCGCCGGTGCGCGGGTGCGGCTTCCGCTGAATTCGGTACAGCACCGGGTCGCGCAGGTTGATGTTGCCCGCCGCCATGTCGATTTTGGCCCGCAGCACCTTGGCGCCGTCGGCGAACTCGCCGGCTCGCATGCGGCGGAACAGATCTAGGTTCTCGGCCTGGGCGCGGCCGCGATAGGGGCTGTTGCGGCCCGGTTCGGTCAAAGTGCCACGATGCTCGCGGATCTCGTCTGCGCTGAGATCGTCGACATAGGCTTTACCGGCGTCGATCAGGTGCTCGGCCCATTGATAGAGCTGCTCGAAATAATCCGACGCATGGCGGAGGTTCTGACCCCAGTCGAAACCGAGCCATTTCACGTCGGCCATGATGGCGTCGATGAATTCCAGTTCTTCCTTGGCCGGGTTGGTGTCGTCGAACCGAAGCGTGCAGTGGCCGCCGAATTCCTGGGCGATGCCGAAATTCAGGCAGATCGACTTGGCGTGACCGATGTGCAGATAACCGTTCGGTTCCGGCGGAAAGCGGGTGACGACGCCTTGGTGGCGGCCGGATTGCAAATCGGCGCGGATCTGCTCGCGGATGAAGTCGCGTTTTTCCTCTGCCGTGCCGTCGGTATCGGCCATTTGTGCTCTCGCCTTGGTTGGGGCGCGCCTTAAGTGCCAAATATTCCGGCAAAGGGAAAGGGTGTAGGTGGGTCGATCTTCCGATGCGGGTTGGATAACCGCCAAAACGGAAAACCCCGGCACCAGGGCCGGGGCTTCATTCGCGAACCGCAAGCACGGCGTTAGATCAGGACCGAAACCAGGGCCAGGATGGCGACGGCGCCGACGAAGCTACCCATCACGGTGTTAACAATGCGAAGGTCGTTCATGGCCGGTACTCCAAAAGGCAACGTATGTTGCGTTGCACAAAGACATACGGCTTCGCAGATGACTGGGCAATTGCTGGATTAGTGCTCCAGGCATGCGCTGGGCGCATGGCTATATCCAAGCGTATGGCTACAATGGCGCCGTTGCTTGGCCTGGACCAGGGCCGATATGCTGCGGCCACGGGTAACCGGAGGCTTGGCCCATGCCCATCGATACCGCCGCCTTTCTCAGTTCCCTGGACGACAGGGTCGAGGACATCGTCGATGCCTGCACCCGCTGCGGCAAGTGCGCCCTGGTCTGCCCGACGCCGGCATTGGCCGGGATCGGGGCCGTGTCCAACGAGGCATTGACTGGCGGCGTCATCGATATCCTGAAGGACATGCCGCATTCCCTGGAAGCGGAAACCTGGGCCCGGGCCTGCTGTGGCAGCGGCTTTTGCATCGACGCCTGTCCGGAGGGGATCAACCCGCGCTTCATGCTGACCATGGCCAGACGGTCCTTGAACGAGCGCCGTCCGGCCGACGACGCACGCGCCGAAGGACGGCAAGCGTTCAAGGCAATGCAGAGCGGCGTCAGAATGCTGTCGCGGCTGCAATTGGCGCCGGAACTGCTGGCCCGGATCAATCCTGCCGCCGCCGTCGATTTGGTCCGTCCGGTTGGCGTCGCGGCGATACTGCTGATCGAACTCGCGATCCAACAAGGATGGTCGATCGGCGTCGGCACGGCACGGCTGCACCTGGACCGCCGCGATCTCGCAGGCTTGCCGCAATCCATCTTCCCGATTCACTGACCGCGGCGGCATGGCCGCGCCCGATCGACTCGCCGTCCGGATCCGTTGTGTCCGGGCTGCGGCTTTTTTTGTGACTCGAGCAGGCGGGGTCTGTTCCCGTCCCGTTCCA
>JAQBZY010000354.1 GCA_027620395.1 Pseudomonadota bacterium | reverse complement strand
CGGCAAAACGGCAGACGATGTCCTGGCCGCTCGAGATGCCGCCGAGGATACCGCCGTTGTTGTTGGACAGAAACTCGGGCTTGCCGTCCTTGATCCGCATTTCGTCGGCGTTCGCTTCGCCGGTCAGCTTGGATGCGCCCATGCCGGCGCCGATCTCGACGCCCTTGACGGCGTTGATGCCCATCATCGCCGCCGCCAGATCGGAATCGAGTTTGCCATAGATCGGCGCACCCCAGCCGGCCGGCACGCCGGACGCCACCACCTCGATGGTGGCGCCGACCGACGATCCCTGCTTGCGGATATCTTCGAGATACACGCCGAAGGCCTCGGCCGCGTTGGCGTCGGGACAGAAAAACGGGTTCTCGTCGACTTGGTTCCAGTCCCAATTGCCGCGGTCGATCTGCATCTCGCCCATGGCAATCAAGGCGCCGCGTATTTGAATCCCGTCACCCAGGATCTTTCTGGCGACCGCGCCGGCGGCGACCCGCATCGCCGTTTCCCGGGCCGACGAGCGTCCGCCGCCCCGGTAATCGCGGAAGCCATACTTGGCATCGTAGGTGTAGTCGGCGTGGCCGGGGCGGAACTTGTCCTTGATCTCGCCATAGTCCTTGGAACGCTGATCGGTGTTTTCGATCAGCATGCCGATCGGCGTCCCGGTGGTTTTGCCCTCGAAGACGCCGGATAGGATTTTTACGGCGTCATCTTCGCGCCGCTGCGTCGTGAACTTGGATTGCCCAGGTTTGCGTTTATCGAGATAGGGCTGAATGTCGGCTTCACTGAGTTGGATGCCGGGCGGACAACCGTCGACGACGCAGCCCAAGGCCGGCCCGTGGCTTTCGCCGAAAGTCGTGAAGCGGAACAGATGCCCGAAGCTATTGTGCGACATGGCGCAGCCCCGAGCCTCAGACGACCGAAATGTCGGGCGCGTCCACGGCCTTCATGCCGACGACATTGTAGCCGCAATCGACGTGATGGGTCTCGCCGGTGACACCGCTCGACAGCGGCGACAGCAAATAAAGCCCAGCACCACCGATATCGTCCATGGTGACGTTGCGTCTGAGCGGCGAGTTGTATTCGTTCCACTTCAAGATATAGCGGAAATCGCCGATGCCGCTTGCCGCCAGCGTCTTCATCGGTCCCGCCGACATGGCGTTGACGCGCACATTGGTCTTGCCCAGATCCTCGGCCAAATAGCGCACGCTCGCTTCGAGCGCCGCCTTGGCGACGCCCATGACGTTGTAGTGTGGCATTACCCGCTCGGCGCCGAAGTAGGTCAGCGTCAACAGGCTGGCGCCAGGGTTTAATAGTGGCCGTGCGCGTTGGCAAATGGCGGTGAAGGAATAGCAACTGATCATCAATGTCTGTTGGAAATTTTCGGGCGTGGTGTCGATGTAGCCGCCCTTGAGTTCTTCCTTGTTCGAGTAGGCGATGGCGTGGACCAGAAAATCCAGCGACCCCCATTTTTCCTTGAGTACCGCGAACACCGCATCAATGCTGGCGGCATCGGTGACATCGCAGGGAAGTACCAGATTGGCGCCGACTGAGGCGGCCAGCGGCTCGACCCGTTTCTTAAGGGCGTCACCCTGATAGGTGAATGCGAGCTCGGCGCCATGATTGCTGAGCGCCTTGGCGATCCCCCAAGCGATCGAGCGGTCATTGGCGACACCCATGATCAGGCCGCGTCTCCCCTGCATCAGTGGTGTCGATTGCGGCATAGTCTACCCCCCCCTTCAATGTCACGGTGCGCCGGTCTCAGGGCCGGTCTATCGCGCTTACAGCCGATGGTACACATAAAACGAGGCATCGGCCAAGGCAGGCGCCGCCGTTTTGCCAGCCGTTTCGCGAACTGTATTGTGGCCGCCGGATTGCCTTATAATACAGTCCGGCGGGAATCAGACGCGCGAAAGGGGAAGCAACTTGGAAACCATGCCCGGGGAAGAGAGCCAAAATCTGGCGAAAGCGCCGCCGCCGGATTCCGTCGACGAAGCCGGCGCCGGCATCGTATTGACCGAGGTCGGTGCGTTCGTGCGCTATATTGGCCAGCGATTTGGTGAGGACCGCTGCCTTCGGATGGCGGCTGGGCTCAGCTACACGTCGCTCCTGGCCGTCGTTCCGCTGACCGCCATCGCCTTTTCCATGCTGGCGGCATTTCCAGTATTCCACGGGGTTCGGGAGTCGCTGCAGGACGCAATGTTCGCGAATCTATTGCCGTCGACGGCCGAGGCCTCGCAGGAGTATTTCGACCGCTTCGTCAGCAACACGGCGTCGCTGAGCGCGGTCGGCATCGTCGCGCTGGCGGCGACGGCGGTGCTTCTGCTCGGTACCATCGAGTCCGATTTGAACGGCATCTTTCGGGTCGCCAGGCCGCGGGCGCTGGTGCCGAGGCTTTTGGTGTTCTGGGCGATCCTGACCTTGGGGCCGTTGCTATTGGGCGCCAGTTTCTCGCTCTCGACCTATTTCTTCGCCGCGACGGAATGGCTCGGCATCGATATCGTACAGGGGCCACTCGGGTTTGCCGCCAGCCTGACACCGACGATCATGATCATTCTGATGTTGACGCTTTTCTATGTCGTCATTCCAAACCGTCCGGTCGGGATGACGGCCGGCGTCATCGGCGGCGTCACGGCGGGTCTTGTCTTTACCGCGCTTCGCAAATTGTTCGGATGGTATGTGGTGACGTTCCCCACCTATCAGAATATCTACGGCGCGCTTTCCGTGGTGCCGATCTTCCTGATCTGGATGTATCTGTCCTGGCTTGTTGTCCTGATGGGCGCGGTCTTGACCGCCAGCGTCAGCGAATGGCAAAGCGCTGGCGGCAAGCCGATGTCGTCTTCAATGGCCACCAGCATGCGGCTGATCGCACCGGTGCAGATATTGGCCTTTCTCTATCGCACCAGTCTGAGCGGCGGCACCGTCAGCCGCTCCGGTGTGCTGCGCGCGACCGGCGGCGGTGGTGAGGCCGTCGATCATATCCTCAGTCAATTGCAGGCCGCCAGATATGTCGAGCGGACCAGCAATAACGGTTGGGTACTGGCCCGGGCGCCGGAATCGACAACGCTCTA
>JAQBZY010000353.1 GCA_027620395.1 Pseudomonadota bacterium | reverse complement strand
GAGGAGCGGCGTAGCCGCGTCTCGAAGGATGAAACAATAAGTCATTCTTTATGCAGATTGGTATTATTGGCGGCCTCGGCGGCTTCTTTGGTGCGGCGCACTTCGTTCTCGATTGCAATCCGTTCGGTGATGTCGGTTTCAATACCGGCGACACCAAGGATCGTCTGATCGGGAAGTTGAACCGGAAATTTCGCGGTCAAATATGTTATCCCGCCGAGGTTTAGCTCCCGGACGATCAGCTTCCGCCGTTGGATGACTTCTTGATCGTGCGCCAGGTATGAACGCCCAGCCTCACCCCGATAAATCTGGGCGGATGTCTTGCCTAAGACATCGTCCAACTTGAGGCCGTGAACATCGAGATACCGCCGATTGGCCATGATGAAGCGGGCCTGGGCATCCTTGAAGTAAATTGGCGACGGCGAATTCTCTAAAAGCGAAGAAATCCGCGCCTCGCTGTCGCGGAGGGCCTCGATGGCTCGGCGCTCGCCGTCAATGTCGAAAACAAGGCCGGCGAAACGTGCCGGTTTGCCGTCCGGGCCGAGGACGGCTTGGCCGATCAAGCGAAACCAGCGGTAGCTTCCGCTCGTGGTTCGATAGCGTAGCTCGCGCTCAAATGGGTGCTCCACATTGGCAAAATGTTGCTGAATCGCCTTTCGGTATTCGTCGTAGTCGTCCGGGTGGATCGTCGTTTTAATAAAACTCCGACTCAGCGTGCCCACTTCGCCTTTGCCAAACCCCAGGAGCGCCGCGAATTTTGGCGACAGGTACATTTCGTCGGTGACGATGTCCCAGTCCCAAATGCCGGTGCCGTGAATTGCCAGCTTGTAACGCTCATCTTGTTCCGCCAGGCGCTGTTCGATTTTCCTTCTTTCGGTAATGTCGATGTAAACGATGCCAATCACCGGCGGCTGATTGTCAAGCAGCAGTGGAAATTTACTAGCGATCCAATGCGTGATCTTGCCGTCCTTGTCGGCATGGGAGAATTCGGGGTGGAGGACTTCAAGCTCGTTGACCGCCGTGCGGTCGCTATCGTTTGCGGTGCGGGCGATGTCGGACGACCAGATGTCTTTCGCCCGACGCCCGATCACATGCCGGAGCGGCATGCTGAACATTTGTTCGAACGCGCGATTGACGAAGCTATAACGGCCGTCGATGGACTTGATTGCCACCGGCAGGGGGATCGCGTCCAAAAAAGCGAAGTGCAGCGAGCCGGTCGAAAGGGTTCCGATCTTGACGGCGCGCAGGCCTGTCACCAGCAGAACAAGGCTGGCACAGAGAATGGCGAGTTCGCCGATAAAATTTCCCAGCCCCGGCGGCAAAGGAATATAGCCGGAAAGAATCAAAATCGACCTGGCGGCGAGGACGGAAAGCACAAGCAGGGCGAGCAGGCGGAATCTGTCAGCTCGGCGCCACGCAACCCATAGCGCTACGATTTGGACGGCGAAGGACGCTGCGGCGGCAAACGATGCTGTGGTCACAATTCCCTCGCAAGCGCGGTTTCGGTGCGATCCTAACGCCAAAGGTTAATTTTAGAAAACGATCTCCATGTACCGGGTCAATTCGGCGGTACATGTTCAATCCTGCACTCAATCTTACCAAACATTAATGGCTCGGAAATGTTGCCGTAATGCAGTTCGGCCTATGTCGGTGTTGGCCATGCGCCGTCTGAGCGCAATAGGCGAAAAATTTGCAAAGGATTACGATAATGATCTCCACGGGCATTCGAACCAAGAAAGCCAAGCAATATGCCGTCGGTGCTGCTGTGCTGACGGCGATTCTGGCCGGTGGCGCGGTCGGTGGCTATCTCGCCCAGCCGTCCGCTGCCTCGGCCGCCAACGGCTCGCAAGTGGCGGAACGGCCGCAAATGCCGCGAAGCTTTGCCGATGTCGTCGAACGGGTTTCGCCGGCGGTCGTCAATGTTCAGGTCAGCAGCCGCGCGGCGCCACGCTTGAGTTCCATGAGCGGGCCAACGCCGCAGGGCCCGGACGCGATGCGCGAATTTTTCGAGAAGTTTTTCAATGATGGTCAAGGCGGCGGCAAGGGTGGTGACGAGCCGAGAAGCAATGACGGCAAACGGATGGGAGCCGGTTCCGGCTTCATCGTCGACGCCACCGGTCACATCGTCACCAATGATCATGTCATTCGCGGCGCCGACAAGATCACCGTGACTTTCGTCGACGGCAAGACTGCCGATGCTCACTTGGTTGGGCGCGATCCGAAAACCGATCTGGCGCTGCTCAAGGTCGATACCGGCAAGAGTTTGCCGTTCGTCAATTTCGGCGACTCCGACAAGCTCAGGGTTGGCGATTGGGTGATGACGGTCGGAAATCCGTTCGGACTTGGTCATTCGGTGAACGTCGGCGTGGTCTCGGCCCGCGGCCGTACCATCGGCGCCGGCCCCTATGACGACTTCTTACAGATCGATGCGCCAATTAACCCGGGCAATTCAGGCGGACCGGCATTCGACGTTGCCGGCAACGTGATCGGCGTCAACTCGGCGATCTTTTCGCCGAACGGCGGCAACGTCGGCATCGGCTTTGCAATTCCGGCATCGATCACGAAACAGGTCGTCGACGATCTCAAATCGAAGGGAACCGTCGAGCGTGGTTGGCTCGGCGTCAGCATTCAGTCCGTCACCCAGGAAATTGCCGAGGGCGTCGGGTTGAAGGAAGCGTCGGGCGCCTTGATCGCGGAAGTCGATCCGAGCGGTCCAGCCGCAGCCGCCGGCCTCAAGTCGGGCGATGTCGTCCTTTCGGTCGACGGTAAGACGGCGCACGAACTCCGCGATCTGACGCGCGCGATCGCGTGCATCGAGCCCGGCCACGAAAGCAAGCTTGAAATTTGGCGCAATGGCGCGCGCCTCGATATTGCCGTGAAGATTGCCAAGATGCCGGCGACGAAGGACATCGCCGCGACCGATGGCGAGGCAGCCGACGACACTGGCCTCGGTATCTCCGCGTCGACCCTCGACAAGGAAACTGCGTCCCGGCTCGGATTGCCCGAGAACACCAAGGGCGTCGTGATCGCCGGGGTCAAGCCCGGCGGCGCCGCCGCCGAAAAAGGC
>JAQBZY010000352.1 GCA_027620395.1 Pseudomonadota bacterium | reverse complement strand
AAAATCGCGAATATCGACGAAGCCTTGCCGGCCGCCCTGTTCGAGCGACTGGGCGATGGCCCGGTCAATCCGTCCGTCGCCGGCGCCCAAACGGAGACTGCGGGCGATGCGGCGGTTCTCGACATAAATAGCGGGCTCGACCGGCGGCAAATGGGCGCGGCCAGTCGGTGACGGTTGCCCGATGCCGGTAACCGGCCGGGGCGCATCCAAACGCGAACGTGCCCGCGCCAGACCGCTACGGAACAGATGATGCGCATCGCCGCCCGAACGTTCCGGCACGCTGCCAGACGACTGCAACAGTCCAAGTGAAAGGGCGAGGCGAAATCCTCGTTCGGTGCCGCCGCCAGGCTTCACGACGCCATCCGGGGCGAGGTGCGGGTTGGCGGTCCGCTCAGCCAACAGCCGTTGTGCTCGTTTGATACCCCGAATCAACGCGCCAGCCGTGCCGTCGGTCCGGACGCCGATGCCGGCGGCGAGCATCGCCCTTTTGACCAAGGCGACATCCTCAGGCGCGTTCTCGGCGCCTTCGCCGACGGTCCCCATTAGCGACGGCAGTTCCAGACCGATCCCGTCGCGCCACCCGGGATCGGATGTTGTCCAATAGGCTTCCAGAGTTCCCATCAGCCGTCTCCCCTCGCTTTGGTGTGGATCGTGACGTCCAAGAGGTGCCCAAATCGGACACCTTGGGGAAATCAGCGCAACCCCCACGAGATCGACGGTAATATCTAAAAAGTAGAACCGTCAATGAATAAGTAACTATTCATAGCATTGCCGGGGCGGCCTTCAATACCCGTCAAAATCGAATCCCGAAACTCCGGCCGATCAGATCACCGAAGCCTAGACGTTCCGGTTCGGACACCTGGCGCGTCTTGTCCTCGGACCAGCCATAGCTGTCGGTGGTTCCGAACCGGTCCTTGGCCCGCTGTTTGAGCGGGTTGAGGGGATTACGCTCGCCCCTGCGCCGGTCATAATCGTCAATCGCCGCCTCGAGACCGCTGTCGTCATAGCGGTCGACGTGCACGGTCAATGCCATCGGCAGGCGGACGCTGATAGCCGGGTCATCGGACGGATAGCCGACACAGAGACCGGCCAAGGGGAATACTCGGTCCGGGAGGGCGGCGATGCGGACGATATCGTCGGCGATTTCCCGGACCGCGCTGATCGGGCAACAGCCGAGCCCTTCCGCCTCGGCGGCGGTGATGAAATTCTGCATCGCCAATGCCGCGTCGACGGCGGCGTTCATGAATGAATCCAGGGGATCGTGCGCGAACGGCTTGCCGCGTAAGTCGCAGATCCGACGGATGCGCCGGCCGTCGCCGCAAAACAGCAAGAACACCGGTGCTTCGGCAATCCATGGCATCGACGGGATCAGGCGCGCGATTTCGCCCGAGCCGGCGGTCCGCAGGTGGATGATCGAGACCTGCTGTAGATCGGATTTCTGCGGCGCCGACAACGCACAAGCGAACAGCATCCGCAATAAGCCGTCGGCGACCGGCTCGGGTTTGAAATGCCGCCGTGAGCGGTGCCGGAGAATCAGCGCCGTGGCGCCGTCTGCTTGGCGGCTGGTGCCGGCGGGAACTGGTTCGGCAAAACGCTTTTCGATCAGATCGGTAATGCTTTCGGTCATGTCTCCGCTCCCAACAACTGTTTCCATTCCAAAAATGTTAGCGCCTTGCCGCGTTGATGGTACCCAATACCGCCATGATCAGTATCACCGAGGAGAAGACGATCGCCGGATGGCCGTCGATGGCGGCGATAGTGGCGCTGGCGATGCCGCCGGCGGTCATTTGCAGGGCGCCAAGCAATGCCGTCGCGGCACCGGCACGTTCCTTGAACGGGCCGAGGGCGCCGGCGACGCCAACCGATAAAACGACGCCTAGCGAGAAGCCGTAGACCATCATGGATACCGTGATATTGATCACGCCGGCACTGCCGGTGAGCCCAAGCGCCAGCATGAACGCCGCCGCCGCCGACATCACAAGTGCCCCCACAGCGGCCACCCGGCCCGGGTCATTGACCCGTTCCGAGAGCCGAGTGATGGTGATTCCGCCCAGGATGTAGCACCCTGAATGCGCCAAGGCGACGAAGCCGAAGGTCGACGGCGTCAACCCAAGATAGTCGATCATCAAGGCTGGGCCGCCGGCGTGGAACGCGTAAAGGGCACCCAGCGTCATGGCGTTGGTGCCGGCGAAGCGGCGGAACGTGCGCTCGCGGATGATCGACATGTATCCGCCGATGACGGTGGCCGGCGTGAAGGCCCGCTCGGACGGTTTTCCGGTTTCCGGCATGAACGCCCATGTAAGCGCAAGAATGGCGAAACCGGCGACGGCCGTGACCGCCATATTGGCTTGCCAGCCGACGGCCTCTTGTAGGACGCCGCCCAATATCGGTGACAACCCTGGTATGAAGCCCATGGCCAGCGTGATCATGCCGAAGATCTTGATCAGTTTCGGGCCGTCGAACATATCCCTGGCGATGGCGCGGGCAACGACGAACCCGGCCGCCGCCCCCAAGCCCTGGATACCGCGCGCCCATAGCAGCGCGCCGAAGGACTGCGTCAAGATCGTGGCGGCGCCGAGCAGAGCATATAGCAATAACCCTGGCAGCAGGATCCGGCGCCGCCCGAACCGGTCCGAAAGCGGTCCGACCAACAACTGCCCGACGGAAAATCCGATCAGGAACACCGACAACACCAAACGTTCGGAACCCGGCTCCGGCGCCAGTTCCCGGCCGAGCGCCGGCAGCGACGGCAGGATGATGTTGATGGCGAGTTGTCCGAGCGTGCCCAAGGTCATCAAAAGCGCCACCACGATCAATCGCGGCTTGTCGCCAGGAATGGTGTCCGGCGGCGATGTCGGTCGGTTGGGCAAATTCAAGTCCTTCAAGGGGCAAACCCTGGGCGGGATGGCGGGCGGGCACATGATGACGGTCTCCGCAAAGCCCGGCAAGGCGGCCATGCCGGCAGGCGCCACCGTGGTTGACGCTCCCGAGAGGGGCGCGTATTTTCCGCCGTCCGCTGGGGCCTTCCTGGCGGCACCCGTGCGGAGGGGTGGCCGAGAGGCTGAAGGCGGCGG
>JAQBZY010000351.1 GCA_027620395.1 Pseudomonadota bacterium | reverse complement strand
GTCATAGGGAATTTCCCGCCCATTCAGCAAGAGGGCGATGTTGTGCGGTTGCCGGGCGGCGTGAATGCCGATGTGCTTGACGGTGGAAGGAAGGGGCATCCTCGAGCCAGGCGTGTTCATCGTGACGACCGTTTCATTGTTCGCCGAAATTTCGAAGATCGCCGCAACCGCCTGTTCAAAATCAGCAATGCACGATCCGTGGAAATCACTAGTTTGATTATACTTACAACGGCAGCCGGATCCGGACTCTAAGTCCGCCCAACGGTGAGTCCTCAAGATAAATGTCGCCGCCGTGGCTCTGCACCGAATCCCTGGCAATTGTCAGGCCGAGTCCAACGCCGCCGGTGCCGGGATTCCGTGAACCCTCGATTCTGAAGAACGGCTTGAAGACCTCGGCCCGCTTTTCCAGTGGAATGCCGGGTCCGTCGTCATCGACGACAATCTCGACCGCGCCATCGCGGACTCCGGCCCGGACCGAAACGTGGCTCGCGTAGCGGAGCGCATTTTCGACCAGATTGGTGACGCAACGCCTAAATCCATTCTGGCGGAGCGGCAACTGAATTTCGCCTTCAATGTGCAAGTCGATTTGGCCGCCATTGCGCCGGGCCGCCGACATCACGTCCTCCAAGAGTTCGCGAAGATTACAATCGCTCGATTGCTCGCCGCCTTCGCCCCGGGCAAACGCCAGATAGCCGTCGAGCATGTGCTCCATCTCCAGGATATCCTGCTTCAAGGCTTCGATGTCGTCGCTCTTGCCCAGCATTTCCAGTTGCAGCTTCATGCGTGTCAACGGCGTCCGCAAATCGTGCGAGACGCCGGACAGCATGTCGGTGCGCTGGCCGATTTGACGCAGGATGCGGGCCCGCATGGCCAAGAAGGCGGCGGCAGCCTGGCGGACTTCCTTGGCACCTTCCGGTTTGAATTTATCGACGTCGCGGCCCTTGCCGAAATTGTCGGCCGCGTCGGCAAGCCGGCGGATCGGCTTCACCTGATTGCGCATGAAGATCATGGCGACCGCGAACAGGATCAATGATGTGCCGACCATCCAGATCACGAACACGTAGGTTGTCGAACTGAACAGACGCTTCCTCGGCGTCAAGATGTTGAGAATGCCGTCCTTGAGCTGCATTTGAATGCGGACATCGCGATCGAGGCTTTCGCTATCGATCAGGACCGGGCGGCCGGTATAGGACGTGATTGCTTCGGCGAGCGTCTCCGCCAAAAGCCCGGACGGCTCCGCCCGCCGGTTCGGCAGAATTTGGCTCGGCAGGAATTCGATGTTGAAATCCATGTGCACGGCGGCGAGATCGAATATCCACCTCCGGTCGGCCGGCTCGGGAAAGTGCTGCATCAGCGTTATGACCGATGCGATGTCGCCGGCGACGGACCGGGCTAGGCGCTGAGTGATCTTGTCCCAGTGGGTTTCGAAAAAGATCAGCGCCGAGACGACCTGCAACAGGATCAAGGGTGAAACGATGATCAAGAGCGACCGCCCGAGCAGGCTGGCCGGTAGAAAGCGCTTCACGCGCTGGCTTAGAGGTTGTCCGGCCAAAGCACATATCCCTTGCCGCGCAGCGTTTTTAAATACCGTGGTTCGCGCGGGTCTCGTTCGATTTTGCGCCGGAGCCGGGTCACTTGGACATCGACGGCGCGGCCGCCGCCGCCGGTGCCGGTCAACTCGGCCAGCATCTCCCGGGACAGCACTTCGCCGGGCCTGACGGCGAGCGCCCGCAGCAATGCCGCCTCGACCTCGGTCAAATGGACACGGCGGCCGTTCCGGATCATCTCGCCGCGTTCGATCGCAAATACCGACTCGCCCAATCTGACATCGGCAATTGGTTCGGGCGCCGGCGCCGGTCGCGCGCGCTTAAGGATGTTGTGCATGCGGAGCAGAAGCTCGCGCGGCTCGAACGGTTTGGTCAGGTAATCGTCACCACCTCGCTCGAGTCCATTGATCCGGTCCTCGATCTCTCCCATGGCGGTCAGCATTAGGATTGGCACGTTGTCGGTTTTTCTGAGTGAAGCGGCGAAGTCGAGGCCGTTCTCGCCCGGCATCATCAGATCGAGCACGATGATATCGAAAGTGAGGGATTGCATCCGATCGCGGGCGTCGGCGGCGTCCCTGGCGGTCGTCACCGCGAACCCATTGTCGCCGAGGAATTTCGCAAGCAAGTTCCGGAGCCGGTCGTCGTCGTCGACGATCAGCACATGCGCTGGATCCTTGGGGTTATCCGAATTCATTGCCGCCGATCATAGCGCGTGCCGAGGGGGCGGTCACTCGGCCTCGCCATCGCCGGCGGCGACGCGATGCCGGTCGTCCGGATTGATGATGCCACGAAGCACGGTCCTGAAACCCGTGACGGCGGCATCGCCGGCCAAATCGAAAGCGGCGGCGATGCGCGCACTTTGCACGGCCGTCAGCTTGGCCTCGAGTTCACGGCCCTGGTCGGAAAGCGTCAGCCGCCGCCGCCGCCGGTCATCGGCGTCGGTTCCCTGGAGCACGAAATTCTCGTCGATCAACTGACCGAGAACCCGCGACAGCGACTGCTTGGTGATCTTGAGGATCGACAACAGTTCACCGACCGTGATGCCCGGATTGATACCGACGAAATAGATCACCCGGTGATGCGCCCGCCCGAAGCCATAAGCGGCGAGAATGGCGTCGGCCTCGCCGGTGAAATCCCGGTAGGCGAAAAACAACAGCTCGATCGCGTGCCGCAGCTGGCATTCGGTTGGCTTGGCCGCCTCTGCGTGGGGGTCTGAATCGAGCGCGGTATCGGGCATCGGCGGGTCTCCGGGGTGGCTGAGCGGCCACCGAAAATTAAGTCAGCGTTATTGACATATATGCCGAAGAATGATACGTCACGCAATATCCAATGGTTACAATCTCAAGATACGAAAGATAATTACAATGTCAGCTCCTTCCTTTGCCGATCGTGACGGGTTGATCTGGTTCAACGGCGAGATGGTCGACTGGCGCGATGCCAAAGTGCATGTGCTGACGCACGCGCTGCATTACGCATCCGCGGTGTTCGAGGGCGAACGCTCGTACGGTGGCACAATCTTCAAGCTCC
>JAQBZY010000350.1 GCA_027620395.1 Pseudomonadota bacterium | reverse complement strand
ATCCCGGAGGCTAAGATCCGTGGCTACAAGGCCGGCCGGTTCTCGTTCAACGTCAAGGGCGGCCGCTGCGAGGCCTGCCAAGGCGACGGCGTGATCAAGATCGAGATGCACTTTTTGCCCGACGTCTACGTGCAGTGCGATGTCTGCAAGGGCAGCCGCTACAACCGCGAAACGCTCGAGATCAAATTCCGCGGCAAGTCGATCGCCGAGGTTTTGGATTTGACCGTCGAGGAAGCGGCCGATTACTTCAAGGCGGTGCCGACGATCCGCGACAAGCTGGTGACTCTGGACCGGGTTGGGCTTGGCTACATCCACCTCGGCCAGCAGGCGACGACGCTATCGGGCGGCGAGGCGCAGCGGGTCAAGCTGGCTAAGGAGTTATCCCGGCGCGCCACCGGCAAGACCGTCTATATCCTGGACGAGCCGACCACCGGGCTGCATTTCGACGACGTGCGGAAGTTGCTGGAAGTCCTGCAAGCCCTGGTCGAGCAAGGCAACACGGTGCTGGTGATCGAACATAACCTGGAAGTCATCAAGACCGCCGATTGGATCATCGATCTCGGGCCCGAGGGCGGCCACAAGGGCGGGCACATCGTCGCCGAGGGCACGCCGGAAGCGGTCGCCCTGGTCAAGGCCAGCTACACCGGGCAGTACCTGGCCCCGTACCTCGCCACTCGGAAGATCAAAAAGAAGGCGTCTTAAACATTCGAGTGGACCCTGGAATCCTGGGTCAAGTCCGGAGTGACGGGATGGGTCTAAATGCGATGGTAGGCAATTCCCCTCTCGTCGTTCCGGACGGCGCGGAGCGACGATCCGGAATCCACTGCCCGAGGCCGGCCTCGGCTCACTTCACATGAATGACGCCGTCCGGATGGAAGGCGTGAAACGCGAAGGCGAAGCCGATGTCATGCGCGACATCGACCGGGCGGCCGTCGACGATCCGGGTCACCGTGACATTGCCGATGTCACGGCCTTGCGAGATCACCGCCGAATCGAGGGCCGAGTTCTGCCCCGCTTGCCAACTCAACGTCAACGGGCCGGCTTGAATTGTGCCGGCCTTGTTGAGTAAATCGAGCGACCAGGCTTGCTTGCCGATGACCACCACCCGCTGCATCGGCGCGATGTTCTTAGGCATGTCTCCGGCGTAGAGAAACGGCCGCGCCAGACTGTCATAGCCGGCATAGGGATTTTCCCCATACGGCCTGAAGACGCCGGCGGGTTGCAGCAGCACCTCGCCGTTCGGCCCGCGATTGCCAAACCGTTCGAAGGATTCGACCCGGCTCGGCACGATTGTCAGTAACTTCCCGGTCATCTTGCCGACGATGGCTTGTCCAAGAAACTGTTGCCACCAGCTTTCCGTCTGGCGGTCGTACATGACCAGATCGGAATGGCGCAGTTTCCCGGTGGTTCCGAAATCGAGGGTGACGCCGTCCAGCCGGCGGTCGAAAACCACCGACGAATTGCAGAGCGGACAGAACGTCACCGCCACCGGTGTGCCGGCGACGACATCGTTGACGATTTCGTGCCAGATCAGAATCCGCAGCGGATAGGCGCGGTCGACGCCGCCGATGCTGAGCGCGATGACCGGTTCGGTCGGTGCGATGTCAGTGACTTCGGCGTGGTTCGCGAAAACCGGCGCGTCGATGGCTGGAATGCCGTCCTTGCTCGGGCCACCGGAGCGGATTTCGTCGAACCGCACGGATCGGTGGGAGAAATCTGTGCGCGTCCACTCGTGCTTCCTTGATGCCGGCACTTCTTCGCCCGCGCCGGACACCGGCCATGCCGGCGCGATAGCGGCGAAAAGCACTGACAACGCGGAGATGGTAAGTCGCATGCCGGAAGCATAGCCGCTGGCCGTGGCCGGGTGGAAACACGGGGCTTCATAATCCCGTGAGGGCTGCGTGCGCCCGTCGTCAGATCCCCATGCCGAGGCCGGCGTCGGGGCAGCCCAAATCGTCTAAGTGCTGGGGATCGGTCGCCATCACCTCGACGGCCCTGCCGGTGAACATCGTAATCGTCGTCTGTGGGAAACTGAGCGCCACCGCGTCGGCCGGCGTCAGGCCCTGGCGGAGGCCCCGGATCACCCGGCCGCAACCGCCGTGCGACATGATCAGCGCCGGCCGATCCTTGGGCAAACCACGCATGAAATCGTCCATCCGCGCCGCCACATCGGCGAAGCTCTCACCGCCGCTCTCGATCCGATAGTTGAAAAGATTGGCTTTCTCGCGCGCCAACTCGTCGGCGAATTTTTCGGCGACCTCGTTCCGGGTATGGGTTTCCCAGCGGCCGTAGGCCCGTTCCTTGAGCCTAGCGTCGAAATTGACAGCCTGGAACGAGATATCCAGCTCTTCGCAGAGGATCGCCATTGATTGCACCGTGCGGCCCAAGGGGCTGGCCCAAAGATCGCAGCCGGACAAGTCCCCGAAGGTGTCTTCGAGGGTGCGCGCCACGGCCTTGATCTGCTGAATGCCGACTAGCGTCAGCGGCGAATCCAACTGACCCTGATAGCGGTGCGTCCGGTTCCAATGCGTTTCGCCGTGCCTGAGCAGCACGATGTCGGGAAGTTCTCTCATCGCCTAAGTGGTTCCATGGCTGGCATGCCGTGACAAGCCGGAAAAGCCGGCTCGCCGCTCAAGGTCCGTCATTCCGAGCGACGGAAGGCCTAGGATGCGGCATTGGACTGCGCTTATTTTTGGTAGTGTCTCAGTTTGAAAAACCGGACGATTGACAGGGTATCGCATCCCCGCCCTCACTCCTAAATGCTTAGCGTAAAGCAAAGGAGCAACCATGCCTAAAGGCCCCAAAGGAGAGAAGCGCGTTCAAATGACAACGGACGGGCACAAGGCATATCTGGAAGCGGTAGAGGGTGCCTTTGGCGGCGACGTAGACTATGCGCAGTTGGTGAAGATGTACGGCGCAGCCCCGGAAAGCATGAAGGGTCGTTACAGCCCCGCAGAGTGCACAGGCATTCAGAAGCGCCGGATCGAAGGCAACCCCGCCAAGGAAGATGTCAGCACGTCCTACGTAGAGCGTCAGAACCTGACCATGCGGAGCTATACGCGGAAGTTGGTGACGGCGTGACGGGGGAAGGCGG
>JAQBZY010000349.1 GCA_027620395.1 Pseudomonadota bacterium | reverse complement strand
AGTTTCACTTTAACAAGGCCGTCGCCCGTGTTCGCGAATTGAGCAACGCGGCCGAAGCCTTGACCGGAAACGATGCCGGCGCCCCCTGGGTATTTCGGTTCGCGCTTGAGACCATTACCGTTCTGATGGGCCCAATGATGCCGCATCTGGCTGAGGAATTGTGGGCCGCGCTCGGCCATGCGACGCTTCTGGTAGATGCACCGTGGCCGAAGGCTGACCCAGCATTGATTGTCGACGACATGGTCACGGTTGCGGTACAAGTGAACGGTAAGCTTCGCGGCACTGTCGAATTGGCGATGGACGCCGCCGAGGAAGATGTAAGGAACGCCGCACTCGGCATCGGCAATGTTCGTTCTTTTATCGATGGCAGGACGGTTCGTAAGGTGATCGTCGTTCCAAACAGGATCGTGAACATCGTTGTCTAGATTTTTCACCGTCACTTTGATCTCATTGCTGCTTTGCGGTTGCGGCTTTCGGCCGCTTTATGCCCCTGAATTAGGGGCTTCGATATCGTCCCCGGATACTGCCTCCCCAGACATCGCCGCCATCTTCAGGCAGATGGAGATTTCCCAGATCAAGGACCGGGAGGGGCAGATCCTTCGTGGGCACCTGATCCAGTTGTTGCAACCCGATGGAGCGGACGCGTCGGCGAGCTATATTTTGATCGTCAATTTGACGGGTTCGAAGTCTAACCTCGCGGTAAAAAAGTCGGCCTTCGCGACCCGCGCGAACCTGACCGTGCGGGCCAGTTTTTCGGTCTCGTCGCGGAGCACGAAAAGCGGCATTGCGTCTTCAACCGCCGAGGTCACGAGCGGGTATAACGTCTTTACCTCCGAGTACCAGACGCTTGCCGCCGAACGTGGCGCCCGCGAACGGGCGCTTGAGGAATTAGCGCATGAGATTCACGCCCGGCTGGGGGCGATCTTGGTTCAATTCAAGCTAGGCCAAGAGCGCAAACCGTCGTGAAAGTCGGCGGCCGCCAGATTTTCGGCTTTCTGAAGTCGCCACCTTCGGAAGTGCGGGCGATTTTATTTTTTGGTCCAGATTTGGGTTTGGTTCGCGAACGTGGCGGTGAGCTCGTCAAAGTGATTGGCGGCGATGGCACCGCGTCCGGCGTCACGGAAATGACCGGGGACGCCATCCGGCGTGATCCGGCGCTTCTGGCTGATGAGGCTTCGGCACTGTCGCTTTTAGGCGATAACCCCGTCGTGCGGGTTCGTGATGCGACCGACGTGATTGCCGATATCGTTGAGTCGTGGCTCTCTGCCGGTGGCGGGAATCGGGCCGTTGTATTCGAAGCGGGCGAGCTATCGCCACGATCCAAACTTCGTTCGTTGTTCGAAAAACGCTCGGACGCGGCGGCAATTGGCTGCTACGCCGACGAGGGCCAAGGGTTGGCCGATATCGTGACGACTGCGGTTCGTGGTGCCGGATTACGGATGACCCCGGAAGCAATGTCGGTCGTCATGTCCCGGCTTGGGACGGACCGGATGGCCATTCGCCAAGAGATTGAGAAGCTAATTTTGTTTCATGGTGATCCAGCCGCGAACTCGGTTATATCGGTTGAGGAGGCCGAGGCTTCGGTTGGCGATATCCGGGCGAGCTCCTTGGATGACGTGAGCTATGCCGTGCTGTCTGGGAATATGGGCGAGGTTTCGGTATCGCTGGAACGGACTTTTTCCGAGGGCGTTTCGCCGATTGCCGTCGTCCGGGCCCAGCTGCGGTTGTTCGATCGTCTGCATCAGGTTCAGGCCTGGGCCAAGACCGACAGTGTTGACGCGGCGGTCAAAAGAATTAAGCCGCCGTTGCACTTCAAGCGCTCTGGATCGTTCGCCCAAGCGGCGCGCCGTTGGCCAGAAGCTGATGTCGCCAAGGCTTTGTCGCACCTTCTGGGCGTCGAACGCGATTGTAAATCCGGTTATGGAATAGACCGCGAGATTTGTGAGCGGGCCTTGATGCAACTCGCGCAAGCAGCTCGTCGGCACGATTGATGGGGGCTGTCAGCGGACTTGTTGGATGGTTTTCGGCTTCAGGCTGACGGAAAGTTTCGGTTTTTCCTGCGGCGTTGCGGTGGTGGATGATGGTCTGTCAGCGACCGCCTTTGCCGCCGATGCCGGCGGCGTGGTCGGAACGTCGCTAGCGTCTGCTTTTCGTGTTGTCGGTGCGGCGCCGGTTACCGTCAGCTTATCGATAACGAAATCGAGTTGGTCGAGGGTTTCATAGGAAATAATCAGACGGCCACCGCCAGCTTCGTTCTCGATGGCGACATTCAATCCAAGGACGTTGGCTAGGCTGCGTTCCAACGCCAAGGTATCGACATCCTTGGTGCTAGGTGTTCTGGCAGTTGTCGGGGTTTTGGTTTTAGGCGTGTGATCGCGCTTCACCAGCCGCTCGGCTTCCCGCACGCTCATGCCTTTGGCGACGATGATGTCGGCGAGCTGATCGGCATGTTTGGCGCCGATAAGGGTGCGGGCATGCCCGGCACTAAGTTCGCCGGTATCGACCATTGCCTTGATGCGCGGATTTAGAGCGAGCAGGCGGAGTGTGTTGGCGATATGCGGCCGGCTTTTGCCGACCAGTTGTGCCACTTCTTCTTGAGTGCGGCCGAATTCGTCGATCATTCGCTGGAAGGCATCGGCTTCTTCGATCGGTGAGAGATCCTCGCGTTGGATATTTTCGATGACCGCGACTTCGAGGGTCGTTTGGTCGTCGAAGTCCCTGATGATAACGGGAAGTTCATGAAGCTTGGCCAGTTGGGCGGCACGCCAACGGCGTTCACCGGCGATGATTTCATAGGAGTTTGCATTGCCGGCATCGCGTCGTACCAGCAGCGGCTGCAGAATGCCCTTTTCGCGAATCGATTGGGCCAACGCATCGATGGCGGTGGCGTCGATCCGATGGCGGGGTTGGTATTTGCCGGGGTGTAGTTGTTCGATCGGCACGGTCTTGCCGGTACGAAGCTTGTCGAGTTTGGCGTAGTCCTCAGTGGCGTCGCCGAGCAATGCGTTGAGGCCGCGGCCGAGGGTTTTCTTTTCAGCCATTATGCCGTCAGCCTTCTTTCGCGGTGAATCACTTCGCCAGCGAGGCTGAGATA
>JAQBZY010000348.1 GCA_027620395.1 Pseudomonadota bacterium | reverse complement strand
CTAGCCGCATTGGCCACGGCCTCGGCGGCGCGGTCGACGGATTCCAATTTGTTGGCGGTGAAGCGCGCCGACTCGCCCTCGAACTTGACCGATCCAAATATGATCATCGACTTGCAGGCTTCCAGAAGCTCGCGGTTCTCGGAAAGTGTTTCCGAGAACACCGTCACGTCATAGATGCCGGTCGGGTCGGAAAATTGAATATGTGCATAGCGGCTGCCGTTCTTGGCCGTGCGTTCGCGTTTCGACAACAAGGTGCCGGCCAGCGTCACCGGCCCTTCCTCGCCGCCAGCCAGAATATCGGCGACCATGCGCACCCGGCGGCGTTCCAGCACCCGCTTGAAGACGTCCAATGGGTGCGCCGAAAGATAAAACCCGATGGCATCGAATTCTTCCTTGAGCCGATCCATCGGCGGCCAATCGTCGATCGATGGCAGTTTGATTTCGAGCGGTTCCGCCGCCTCGCCGCCGAACAGGCCGATCTGATTGCTGGTCCGGTCGGTGGCGGCGGCGGTGGCGTGCGCGACCAAGGTTTCCAACACTTCCAAAAGCTGGCGCCGGTTAGGAACGATGCGGTCGAAGGCTCCGGCACGGATCAAATTTTCCAACTGTCGCTTGTTGACGGTCTGCGGATCGACCCGAGACGCGAATTCGCCAAGCGTCTTGAAGGCGCCGCCGGCGTCGCGTTCCTCGATCATTTTCCGCATCGCCATGGCGCCGACGTTCTTGACCGCGGCCAGGGCATATCTGACGCCTAGCCGGTCGCCCTCGTCCTCGACCGTGAACTCGACGCCGGACCGGTTGATATCCGGCGGATAGAGCGGGATCTTGAGCCGGGTCAATTCCTGGCGGAAAATGTTCAACTTGTCAGTGTTCTGGGTGTCGAAGCTCATTGAGGCGGCGAAGAATTCAACCGGGTGATTGGCCTTCATGTAGGCGGTCTGATAGGCGACCAGCGCATAAGCAGCCGCGTGCGACTTGTTGAAACCGTAGCCGGCGAATTTATCGACGACCCGGAAAATTTCATCGGCCTTGTGCTCCGGGACGCCGCGCCCGAGAGCGCCCTCGACGAAGATGGCCCGTTGCTGATCCATCTCGGATTGGATTTTCTTGCCCATGGCCCGGCGCAACAGATCGGCGCTGCCCAAGGAATATCCGGACAGCACCTGCGCGATCTGCATCACCTGTTCCTGGTAGATCGGGATGCCGAAGGTTTCCCTCAGAACCGGCTCCAGCGTCGGATACAGATAATCCGGTTCCTCGCTACCGTGTTTCCGTCGGATGTAACTCGGGATGTTGTCCATCGGGCCCGGACGGTAGAGGGCGACGACGGCGATGATGTCCTCGAAGCTGTCCGGGCGCATGCTTCTAAGCACATCGCGCATGCCGGCACTTTCCAACTGGAACACGCCGGTGGTATCGCCATGGCCGATCATCGCGAATGTCGCTGCGTCGTCCAAGGGTATTTTGGTGAGATCGATTTCACCGCCCCGGTCGCGGACCAGATTCTCGGCCCGGGCCAGCACGGTCAAAGTCTTGAGACCCAAAAAGTCGAACTTCACCAGACCGGCGCTTTCGACGTATTTCATATTGAATCCGGTGACCGGCATCTCCGAGCGCGGATCGCGATAGAGCGGGATCAGGGTTTCCAGCGGCCGATCGCCGATGACGACGCCGGCGGCATGCGTCGATGCGTGGTGATAAAGCCCCTCGAGTTTCCTGGAGATTTCCACCAATTGGCGGACATCGGGGTCGCTCGAGATCAAATCCCGGAGCGCGTGCTCGGACTTGATGGCGTCGTCGAGGCTGACCGGATTGGCCGGATTGTTCGGCACCATCTTGCAGATCTTGTCGACGTAACCGTACGGCATCTGCAACACCCGGCCGACGTGCCTGAGCACGGCGCGGGCTTGCAACTTGCCAAACGTGATGATCTGCGCGACGCGGTCGCGGCCATATTTCCGCTGCACGTAACGGATTACCTCGTCGCGGCGTTCCTGGCAGAAGTCGATATCGAAGTCCGGCATCGATACGCGTTCGGGATTGAGGAACCGCTCGAACAGCAATCCCCAGCGCAGCGGATCGAGATCGGTGATCGTCAGCGACCAGGCGACCACCGACCCGGCGCCGGAACCGCGCCCGGGCCCGACCGGAATGTCCTCGTCCTTGGCCCACCTAATGAAATCGGCGACGATCAGAAAGTAGCCGGCGAAGCCCATCTGAACGATGACGTCGAGTTCGTAATCGAGCCGTTCGATGTAGGGCTTGGCGGCGGCATCCTGGGCGGCCTTATCCATGTCATCGGTAAACACGGTATCGGTCAGTCGGCGTTGCAGCCCTTCGTGCGCCATGCCGCGGAGCGCCGCTTCCTCAGTCAGACCCTCGCCGCAGTCGAACGCCGGCAGGATCGGGTTCACTTTCGAGACCATGAAGGCAGTGCGTCTGGCGACCACCAGGGTATTGTCGATGGCTTCCGGCAGATCGGCGAAAAGTGCGCGCATCTCGGCCGCCGATTTGAAGTAGTGATCGGACGTTAACCGCCGCCGCTCGGCATCGTTGAGCACCGCGCCCTCCGAGATGCAGATCAAGGCGTCGTGTGCCAGATGGTAGCTCTCGTCGGAGAAGAACGGCTCGTTGGTGGCGACCAGCGGCAAATTGTGGGCATAAGCCCAGTCGATGAACAGCGGCTCGGTGAGCTTTTCCTCGGCCGTGCCATGCCTTTGCAATTCGATATAGAGCCGCCCCTTGAACGCGTCGATAAGGCGGCCAAGGGTTGCCTCGGCGTCACTTGTCCGGTGCATGCGGATCAGCCGGCCAGGCAATCCGTCGGCGCCGCCACTCAGGCAAATGAGGCCTTCCGCGTGGGCCACGATATCGTCGATCTGAACGGCAGGCCGCTTGGCGTCCTCGCTGTCCATGTAGGCGATTTTGAGAAGTTTCAGCAGATTGCGATAGCCGTCGTCCGATTGCACCAGAAGAACCAACGCGCCTTCGTCGAAATTGGCCCGCGATGTCGCCGGCCGGCCGGGAATGTCGGCGCCGCCGTCGATGCGGACACTGAGCTGGCAGCCGATGATCGGTTGCACGCCGGCCTCGAACGCGGCGGATGAG
>JAQBZY010000347.1 GCA_027620395.1 Pseudomonadota bacterium | reverse complement strand
TCGGCGGCCAGTGAAATGGTCAAGATGGCGGCGATCAACGCGACCGGACGCCAGAATGACTGGAGTTGCCGGTGGCGGTCGGGTACCGCCGGCAACTCCTGCCGTTCAGAACTTAGTTCCATATGGGGTCGAGGCCGGCTTTCTTCAGCGCGGCGGCGCGGGTCGCCATCCATTTAGTCTTGAACGCGGCGCTTTCGAGTTTCATGTCCATGCCGGCCCAGGCATCGACGAGGATCTTCTGGCGATTCACAAGGCCGTCATTGTGCGCCTGGTGTTGGGCGGACCACTTCCCCGCTTCCTTGAAATAGGCGATGGCGCCGTCATGATAGGGCACGACCCAATCGAAGATCTGATTATTGATGGCCCAACCCTTGGCGGCCGGATCAGCGGCGCTGTAGTTGGCATATTCCTCGACCAGGGCCCGGGTCAGGGAATAGACCTCGTCCGTGTTCTGATCTGCCAAGGTCATCAGGATCGGATACGGATAGGATGGGCCCTCGTAGGGCTTTTCGGCGGAAATGCCGGTCCCCTTGGTGATGTTGTTGGGCACGGAATAGGGCGCGACCTTCTTGATCCCGGCCCAGCATTTCTTGTCCTTGTGCGGCGTCGGCGGCCAGAAGATGCCGCGCGGGCTGGCTTCCAGTTTCTTGGTCGGACCGGACAGCGTGGAGGCGAACATGGCGTCGACCTGATCGTTGACCATTCCCTCCCAGGCCTGGCCGTAGCCGCCGAATTCGACCTTGGTCACATCGGCCCAGGTCAGACCGCCGCAGGCCAGCATGCCTTCGATGCCGACGTTCAAGGCGTCGCCGCCACGGACATAGGCGACCCGCTTGCCCTTGAGATCGGCGTAGGTTTTGATTCCCTTGTCGGCGGCGACGGCGACGCTCAACCCCGACGAGCCGCTGGCCGACATCAGAACCCGGACCGGCATCGGGCCCCAGGCCGGATCGGCGAACTGGAAGACGCCTTCCGACGCGAAGAACGTCGCGATGCCGTTCGCGGAATAAGGCACTTTTCCGGCCTTCACCGGCGTCAGCCTGGAAATGTCGTTCTTGCCCGGCACGACGCGGAGCGTGACGTCGTATTTGTCCTTCAACGCCTTGCCGATGGCGACCGACTGATTGTAACCGGTGGTGCCGGTATCGTAGGCGGTCCAGGCCATGGTATGCGGTAACTTCACTTCAGCCGCGTTGGCGGCGGGCAGCGCGCCGGCCATGGCGACGGCGGCGCAAAGCCCACCGATCACGATTGCTTTCATTTGGATGTCCTCCCTGACAACGCTTTTGATTTTACCCCGTATGGCTCATTGTTGATGGCCAGGGGGCCTTAAGCCGCTTCGTTTAGCGGAATTAAGTTTGGACTTAACCGTCTCTCGTGTAAAGCGAGATGGGGCCAGTGAAAGCGGGGGAATCCGAGCCGATGAACGACCGACGCGAACGTTTGCAAGCCCTGATCGCACCCGGGTCCGTCGCCATCATCGGCGCGTCTGACGACCCGGCCAGAATCGGCGGCCGACCGCTCAGATATCTGTTGAAATGGGGCTACGGCGGCGAGATTTTTCCGATCAACCCGAACCGCCCAACGGTGCAAGGCGTGGCCGCGCTAGCGTCGATCAAGGATGTCGGCAAGCCGGTCGATTGTGCGTTGGTCGCGGTGCCTGCGAGCCTCGTGATCCAGACCCTTGAGGACTGTGTCGCCTGCGGTGTCCGCTCGGCCATCGTCTTCTCCTCGGGATTCGCCGAGACCGGCGCCAACGGCAACGATGCGCAGCAACGGATCACCGAGATCTCGGCGCAATCGGGGCTTAGAATTTTAGGCCCCAACTGCTTGGGCGTTCTCAATTTCGAGACCCGGTTTTTTGCGACGTTTTCGAGCACCGGCGACAACGGCTACCCGGCGCCTGGCGGGCTCGCGATCATCAGCCAGAGCGGCGCCTACGGCACGCATCTTTATTCCGTCGCCGAAAGCTGGGGGCTTGGCGTCAGTCATGTCATCACCACCGGCAACGAATGCGACGTGCAGGTCTCGGAATGCATCGATTGGGCCGTCGATCAGGACCAGATCAATGTCATCTGCGCCTACGCCGAGGGCGTCAAGGACGGGCCGACCCTGATCCGGAGCCTGGAAAAAGCCCGAGCCCGGGGAAAACCGGTGATCTTCATGAAAGTCGGACAAAGCGAAATCGGCGCCGCCGCCGCCCAGTCGCACACGGCATCCTTGGCCGGCGCCGACGAAATCTATACCGCCATGTTCAAGCAGTGCGGCGCCTACCGGGCCGACACCACCGAGGAAATGCTCGATATCGCCTATGCGTGCACCGCCGGCATCTTTCCGGCCAGCAAGCGGATCGGTCTGGTGACGATCTCCGGCGGCGTCGGGGTGCAGATGGCGGATTACGCCATCAAGCACGGCATGGATGTGGCCCCGATGCCGGCCGCGGCGCAAGCCAAGCTCAAGAAAAACCTGCCATTCGCATCGGCCTTGAACCCAGTCGACACGACTGCGCAATTCTTCAACGACATGAGTCTGGTCGGGGTCAATTTCTCGATCATGTTGGACGAAGGTAAATACGATACTGCCATCGCGTTTTTCACCATCGCCGCCGCCTCGCCCTATGTCGTCGAGCCGCTGTTGCGGGAACTCGACATCATTCGCAGGCGTTTTCCTGACCGATTGCTGATCCTATCGCTGATGGGGCCGCCGGAGATCGTGCAGCGCTACCGCGACGCCGGCTTTCTCACATTCGTCGACCCGTGCCGCGCCATCAAGGCGGCCGCCGCCCTGGCCAGCCTCGGCGCATGGTTCCGCCAGCCGGCAAAGGCGCCGGCGGCAACGCGCGCAATAGCGGCATCGTCGATCCCACGAAGAAATCTGAGCGAGTTCGAATCCCGCGCACTTTTATCGGCCGCCGGTATACCCGTCGTCGATGCGGTCTTGGCTCGGAGCGCCGACGAGGCCCGGGCGGCAGCGCAAAAATTCGCCGGCGCCGTGGCGATGAAAGTCAACGGTTCCGACATCGCGCACAAGACCGAACTCGGCGGCGTCGAGCTCGACGTCAAGACGCCGGACGACGCGCATCGCACCTATGGCGAACTGCTTGAGCGAG
>JAQBZY010000346.1 GCA_027620395.1 Pseudomonadota bacterium | reverse complement strand
TTACCGTCGATACCGAAGACGAACGGACGCGGGCGGTCAAACCCATGAACTGTCCGGGTCATGTCCAGATATTCCGCCAGGGCATCAAGAGCTATCGCGATCTGCCGCTGCGCATGGCCGAATTCGGTTCCTGCCATCGTTACGAGCCGTCGGGCGCGTTGCACGGCTTGATGCGGGTACGCGCCTTTACCCAGGACGACGCGCATATTTTCTGTACCGAAGATCAGGTCACGTCCGAAACCCAGGCCTTTTGCGATCTGTTGCTGGCGATTTACGCCGATTTCGGCTTCGAAGAGGTGGTCGTCAAATTTTCCGATCGGCCTGCGACGCGGGCCGGCGAGGATGCGGTCTGGGACAAGGCCGAAGGGGCGCTTCTCGAAGCGGTCAAGGCGGTTGGGCTCGATTATTCGCTCAACCCCGGCGAAGGGGCGTTTTACGGGCCGAAGCTCGAATTCGTGCTGCGCGACGCCATCGGGCGCGACTGGCAGTGCGGCACGTTGCAGGTGGATTTCGTGCTGCCGGAACGGCTGGGCGCCGATTATGTCGGCGAAGACGGCCACAAGCACCGGCCGGTGATGCTGCATCGTGCCATTCTGGGGTCATTCGAACGGTTCATCGGCATCCTGATCGAAAACTATGCCGGGCGCATGCCGTTGTGGCTGTCCCCCGTCCAGATCGTGGTGGCCACCATTACCGATGCCGCCGACGGGTACGCCGCCGAGGTCCAGGCCGCTTTTGCCGCGGCCGGCCTTAGGGCTGAGCTAGATTTGCGGAACGAGAAAATCAATTACAAGGTGCGTGACCACAGTCTCGCGAAAGTGCCGGCGATTGCTGTCGTCGGCGCCAACGAGATCGAAGCCCGCACTGTCGCCATTCGCCGCCTAGGTGGCAAGAACCAGGAAATTCTTGCCTTGGCCGAAGCGGTGGATAGACTAAAGAAGGAAGGCGAACCGCCCGCGGGCCAGACCCGCAAGAGGGGTTCCACGGTTTCGGCCTGACAACAAAGGAGAACGCACATCGCGAGAAGACCCTATCAACAGCCGGTTCCTCAAAAGGACGGCCGGCGTATCAATGATCTGATCACCTCACCGGAAGTTAGGCTGGTCGGTGCCGACGGCGAGGTTATGGGTGTATTGCCCACCGCGGAAGCTTTGCAAAAAGCGGAAGAAGCGGGTCTGGATCTGGTGGAAATGGCGGGCAATGTCGATCCGCCGGTCTGCAAGATCCTCGATTACGGCAAGTTGAAATTTGTCGATCAGAAGCGCAAAGCCGAAGCGCGCAAAAAACAAAAAACCATCGAGATCAAGGAAATCAAGATGCGGCCCGGCATCGATCAGCATGATTATGAAGTCAAGATGCGGGCCATGCGCCGGTTTTTCGATGAAGGCGACAAGGTCAAGGTCACGCTCAGGTTCCGTGGACGTGAATTCGCCCATCAGGATCTCGGCATGAAGGTGCTCTATCGCGTCAAGGATGACCTGGAAGAAGAAGCCAAGGTCGAATCGATGCCGCGCATGGAAGGCCGCCAGATGGTCATGTTGATGTCGCCCAAGTAAGACGGCCCGGGCTTTTCGGAGACTCAAGGCCGGCGCACTGACGCCTGGCGGCGTTGATGTTGCGCCGATGCGGCCGCTACGTTGCGTCGATCGCTTGCAATTGGGGCCTTTGGCCTATATAAACCCGCGCTTCCGCAGCGAATCCCAAACGATTCCTGTGGTTATGGATGGCCCGGCCTGAATTTAGGGCATGCCGAGGCGATCCGAAACGGTACGAACCCTGCAGGCGTTGGCCTTGGGGTTCTAAAACACTTAGAACAAGGACGACCGAAATGCCCAAAATGAAGACCAAATCGAGCGCTAAAAAGCGCTTTTCCCTGACCGGCACCGGCAAGATCAAGCGCAGTTTCGCTTACAAGAGCCATTGTCTTGAAGAAAAACCAAAAAAGATGAAGCGCAAAGCGCGCGGCACGACCACCCTGGCGCCGCAAGACGCCAAGATCGTGCGGCGGTTTCTGCCGTATCTTTGAACAACCGGTTTGACGGAGGGTACCCATGTCACGTGCAAATAATGGCGTTCAGGCACATGCGCGCCACAAGAAAATTCTCGCCCTGGCGAAAGGCTATCGCGGCCGCAATCATGCCGCGTTCCGCATTGCCAAGGAAAAGGTCGAAAAAGGCCTGAAATACGCCTATCGCGACCGCCGGGTCCGCAAGCGCAATTTCCGCAGCCTGTGGATTCAGCGCATCAATGCCGGCGCCCGTGAATGCGGCCTGACCTATTCGCTACTGATGAACGGCCTCAAGAAGGCTGGTGTCGAAATGGACCGTAAGGTGCTTTCCGATTTGGCGGTGCGCGAGCCGGATGCGTTTAAATCGGTTTGCGAAAAAGCACAGGCCGCTCTCGCCAGCTGATCTCCGGGCACCGTGGTTACCGGTATCGGCATCTGTCCTGTCTTTCAGTCGCGGACGATGCACTGGTCCACGGTTCATCGCGTCAGCGTTAGGGCTGCAAAATGACGACGGAAAATCTCGACGCGCTGCGTGCTGAACTCCTGGCAGAACTCGCTGCCGCGCCCGATCTCGAAGCGCTCGAGGCGTTGCGGGTGTCCGTGCTCGGTCGTCAGGGCCGGATCACCGAGTTGATGAAGGGGCTCGGCCAGGTCGCCGCCGAGGAGCGTCGCGAACGGGGCCAGGCGCTCAATCTTGTAAAGGATGCGGTGGCCGGCGCCATCGCGGCGTGCCAGGCGCGGCTTGAATCCGCCGCTCTTGATGCCAGGCTCGTCGAAGAACACATCGATATGACGCTGCCGCCGCGCCCGCAACCGGCCGGACGTATCCATCCCATCAGCCAGACTATCGATGAGATGGTGGCGATTTTCTGCGAGATGGGCTTCGAGGTGGCGGAAGGCCCGCACATCGAGACCGATTTCAATAATTTCACGGCGCTCAACATTCCGCCGGAACATCCCGCCCGCCAGGAACACGACACGTTCTACCTGCCCGAAAAGGAAGACGGCTCGCGGCGGGTGCTGCGCACCCATACATCGCCGGTGCAGATCCGGACCATGCTGGATATGAAGCCGCCGATCCGGATCATCGTGCCGGGCCGCACCTTCCGGGCCG
>JAQBZY010000345.1 GCA_027620395.1 Pseudomonadota bacterium | reverse complement strand
ACGCCGCCGGCGCGATCCTGTTCGCGGCCGAGAAAGCGACCTGGATGGCCTTGGAGGCGATCCAGTGCCTGGGCGGCATGGGCTACGTCAACGAGGCGCCGACCGGGCGGCTGCTGCGCGATGCCAAACTTTACGAGATCGGCGCCGGCACCTCGGAAATCCGCCGCTGGTTGATTGGCCGCGAACTGTTCGAAGAAACCGCGTGACGCACCGAAGGGAATGGCGATGAGCAACAATCCACGCCGCAAGGGCGGATTCGATCCGATGTCACTGGCCGCCAAAACGACGACAATCTATCCGCCGCCATTCGCCGCAGAGATAACTGGGCGTGCGAAGCGCGCGCTCGGCAATGCCGCAGGCCTGAATAATTTCGGCGTCAATCTGGTGCATCTCAATCCGGGAAGCTGGTCATCCCAACGGCATTGGCACACGACGCAGGACGAATTCGTGTATGTCCTTGAAGGAGAATTGACGTTGATCGACGATAGTGGCGAACAGTTGCTCGCGCCCGGCATGGCGGCGGGCTTTCCGGCCGGTGAGGAAAATGGCCATCACTTTGTGAACAACGGCAACAGCGTCGCTATTTATCTCGAAGTCGGCGACCGCACGCCGGCGGACGCCGCCCGATATTCCGACATTGATTGAATGGCCGAGCCGCAGGGCGGCGGTGCCATCGGATATCATTTTCGGCGCAAGGATGGTTCGCCTTACCCAACCAAGTAATCGGATCGCACGGCGGACGCGCCACAGGATTAACGGAAATGCCTGACAAGGGACAAACGTTCATTGATCTCTATGGCACCGGCCGGCGGTCGGGGGGCGGCGGTCCGTTCGGCATGGGCCAGGGGCCGCACCCGGATGGACCATTTTGGAAGCGGGCGATTTTGGGCCAGGAGGCGCTCTGGAAAGTCTTTTGGGGAGGGTTCGTGTTCGGGCACGGATTCCTGATCGCCTTCGGCATCGGCTTGACGTTGTTCTCGGTGGCCATCGGCATGGCGTTGGAGCCCAGGCAATTCTCGGCCACCTTCGTTTCCATGATGACCGCCTTGTCGATCGTTGGATTGGTGGCGATGGCGTTCGTCGGCTGGTCGGTGATTTCAGTCTGGCGTTGCGCCGTCAATGTATTGGAGCGGCGTTGGACCTACGCCGCCAGGGCCATCGTCGCGGCCTACATTGGGCTTTTGAGCTTGCCGATCTGGTCGTTTGGTTTCTAATTGAAGGAGTTTCGACATGCGTGAAGATCCCATCGTCATTGTCGGTGCCGCCCGCACTCCCATGGGTGGCTTCCAAGGCAGCCTCGGCGGCGTTAGCGCGCCCGAACTCGGTGGAGTCGCTATCAGGGCGGCGGTCGAGCGCGCCGGCGTCAAACCGGAAGATGTCGAAGATGTCGTGATGGGGCTGTGCCTATTTGCCGGCTTGAAACAGGCGCCGGCGCGCCAGGCGGCGCATCATGCCGGCCTACCGTGGGAAACAGGCTGCACGACGCTTTCCAAGATGTGCGGCTCGGCGATGAAGGCGACAATGCTGGCGCACGATAACATTGTTGCCGGCTCGCACGACATCATGGTCGCCGGCGGCATGGAGAGCATGACCAACGCGCCCTACATTCTGCCGAAAGCGCGCGGCGGCTATCGGCTTGGCCACACGGTCAAGGATCACATGTTCATCGACGGCCTCGAGGACGCTTACGACGAAGGCAAATTGATGGGATCGTTCGCCGAGGACACCGCGACGCACTATCAATTCACCCGCGAACAGCAGGACGCCTTCGCCATCGAAAGCCTGACCCGGGCCAAGCGCGCTGTCGAAGATGGCACCTTCAAACCGGAAATTCAGTCGGTGACTGTCAAGGGCCGCAAGGGCGACACGGTCGTCGCCGATGACGAACAGCCGTTCAACGCTGACATCTCGAAGATTCCCCATTTGAAACCGGCATTCCGCAAGGACGGCACGGTCACGCCGGCGAATTCGAGCTCGATCTCGGACGGCGCGGCGGCGTTGGTGCTGATGAAACTCTCCGAAGCCGAAAAGCGCGGCCTTCAGCCCCTGGCCGCCATTCACGCGCACGCGACGCACGGCAATTCGCCGGCCTGGTTCACCACGGCGCCGATCGGTTCGATCGAGAAGGTTCTCGGCAAGGCCGGCTGGAACAAGAACGACGTTGATCTGTTCGAGATTAACGAGGCGTTCGCCGTCGTCACCATGGCGGCGATGCGCGATCTCGACTTGCCGCACGACAAGGTCAACGTGCACGGTGGTGCCTGCGCGCTCGGCCATCCGGTCGGTGCGTCGGGTGCCCGGATCATCGTCACGCTGATCAACGCACTCAAGAAGTACGATATGAAACGCGGCGTGGCGTCGCTTTGCATCGGTGGCGGAGAGGCGACGGCGATTGCGGTGGAGCGGCTCTCGTGACGGCGCGGCGGCTGATATCTTCCGGCTCCGAGATGGAGCGGGAATTCGGTTACTCTCGGGCCGTCGCCGAGGGCGAGTGGGTTTTCGTTTCCGGCACCACCGGGTTCGATTATGCGGCGGGCAGCATCGCTGTCGATGTCGCCGAACAAACCCGGCAGACGTTTAGAAACATCGAAAGCGCGCTCAAGGACGCCGGCGCGACCCTCGCCGATGTCGTTCGCGCCCGCTACATCGTGACCGCGCCTGAGCACTGGCCAATCGCGGCGGCGGTCATCGGCGACAAATTCGGCGACATTCGGCCGGCCGCGACGGCGATCATCGCCGGGCTTGTCGATCCACGGATGAAGGTGGAAATCGAGGTCACGGCGAAGCGGAAGCAATAGGTAATTTTCCGCATCTTTACGAGACGCCGACAGCGTCGGTTCCTCAAGATGAGGCAAATGAATGGACCCTCATCCTGAGGAACGATCGAAGCGAGTGTCTCGAAGGATGAGCGGAGTAGGGAGTGGAAGATGCCGACAGTCCTAATCACAGGTGCCAACCGCGGCATCGGGCTTGAGTTCGTCAGGCAATACGCCAAGGACGGCTGGAAAGTCGTCGCCACGTGCCGTAATCCGATCGGCGTCGGCGCGCTCGGCAAGATCGAGGGCGATGTCGCCGTCTATGGGCTCGAGGTCAACGACGACCGCTCGCTCGACCGCTTCACCGC
>JAQBZY010000344.1 GCA_027620395.1 Pseudomonadota bacterium | reverse complement strand
CCGCCGATTGGCGGATCAAGCCGGCGACGCGCAGCGAATACAAAATCAACGGAATAGCCTTAGCATACATGCACCGGTCGATACATCGCCGCCGGCGGCGGCGGCGCCGAGTTCAGCTGGCCCGAGCGAATTCCAGCAGTTGCTTGCCGCCCGCAACACCCGCGTCGCCGCCAGCCGCAATAGAGACCAGATATTTCAACAACAGCAAGTCCGCGATCTGGCCCGCTCGCAACAGGCGGTTGAAACATTGCGCACCGATCCAAACGCCCTCCCGCCCCCATCCGACCGCGGCACCGTCGTCGACGTGCGCGCCTGAACCGACACCGGATTCCGGCTCACATCGCCAATGCCGGACAACGACACAACCGAAGACGATCTCGAGCGCGGTTTAGCATTGCATCGCGCCGGCGACCATGCCGGCGCCGCTCTCGCCTATGAGGCCGTGCTGACGCGGCAACCGGCGAATGCCGAAGCGCTGCAGTTTTTGGGTTTGATCCGGCATGCGGCGGGCGATCACCGGTCAGCGGTCGAATTGATCACCCGGGCCATCGCCATTAATCCGGCGGCGGCACCCTTTCATTTCAATCTAGGCCTGATCCTGTTGGCCGCCGGTCAAGACAAAGAAGCCGAAGCCGCGTTTCGCGTAGCCGCCAGGCTGGATCCCGGCAACCCGGACATCGCATCTTCGCTGGCCGCCGCGCTCAAGGCGGCGGGCCAAACCGATGCCGCGATGGCGGCTCTCGAAGACGCGTTGCGCCGAAACCCGGACCACTTTGGAGTCGCTTACAATTTCGGCAATCTCAAACTTGCGGTGGGCGCCGCCGCCGAGGCGGTGGATATTTTTACACGCATCCTCAGTATCGAGACGGCATCCGATCGCCGCCGCGCGGCGCGGCTAAACTTAGCGGTCGCGCTTCAGGCGCTGGGGAGGGCCGGCGAGGCCGAGCCGATCTTGCAATCGTTGCTGGCGGAAGCGCCGGAAGATGCCGCCGTTCTCAACAATCTTGGCAATGCACTTCGACAATTGAACAGACCCGAAGAAGCGGCGTCGGCACTTCGCCGCGCCGCAGCCATCGACCCCGATCTCGCCGACGCCCGCTACAATTTGGGCGCTGTGCTAGCCGATTTGAACGATATCGATGGCGCGCACTCGGAATTCCGAGCCGCCGCCCGACTTCAGCCGGGTCATATCAAAGCCGAGTGGCAAGAAGCATTGGCGTTACCACAAATTTATTCGAGCGCCGATCACGCCGCCCGGTGCCGGGCCGGATATTTGGCCGGCCTTGAGCGGATCGCGGCGCGGGTTGCAACTGCGCCGGCCTCGGAAGCGCCGGTACTGCTCGCCGCCGTCACCGAGATCACACCGTTCGCCCTGGCCTATCAGGGGGAGAACGACTTGCAGCCGATGCACCGCTTCGGCGACATGATTGCCTCCATCGTGGCCCGGAATTTCCCCCGCTACGCCGAACTGAGATCGGCGGCCACGGGCCAGCGGAAGCGCTTAGGATTCGTCTCGGCGCACTTTCGCGCCCACACAGTTGCACACCTTTTTCAAGGCTGGGTTCTAGGGCTCGATCCGCAGCGCTTTGAGGTGCATCTGATTTCGACATCGGGACCAGGTGACCACGTGACGGCGGCCCTTGCCGGAAAAGTATCGGCGGCGCACCTAGCGCCGGCGACGCCCAGCGAACTGGTTCAGCGCATTGCCGTCCTCGGTCTCGACGCCATCGTCTATCCTGACGTCGGCATGGATCCAAAGACGCAGCTTTTGGCGGCGCTTCCCTTGGCGCCGGTGCAATTCGCCGGGTGGGGCCATCCGGTCACGACAGGTCTGCCGACGATCAACAGTTTTCTCAGTTCCGTCGACATGGAACCCGAGGACGCCGAGGCACACTACCGCGAAAAGCTGGTTCGGCTGCCGGGGCTTTCGATCAATTACGAACCACCCGATATTGGCCTGCCGCAGTGGTCGGCCAATTCGGCGCCGGTCATCTTCTGCGCCCAGAGCCTGTTCAAGGTGCCGCCGCGTCAGGATGCGGTGTTCGCTCAAATTCTGACTCAATGCCCGAGCGCCAAGCTGATGTTCATCAGCCATCCGATCCGAGCCGTCACCGAGGCGTTTTGGAACCGCCTTGCCGGGGCGCTCAAATTGGCCGGGCTCGACCCCGAGACACGGCTCGAATTTCTGCGCCCGACCGGCAGAGACGAATTCATCCGCCGCCTCCATGCCGCCGATATCATCCTCGACACCTTCGACTGGTCCGGCGGCAACACATCGCTCGAAGCGCTTTGCGCGGGAACGCCGATCGTTTCGTTGCCCGGCCGTTTCATGCGCGGCCGGCACAGCATGGCGATGCTTTCCAGGATCGGCACCCCGGAACTGATCGCCAAAGATGCCGCTGACTATGCCGCGGTCGCGGTCCGGCTGCTCACGGATCCTGCATTCGCCCGCGATACTCGTGCCCGCATCGCCCAGGGACGGGCGAAATTGTTCCGGGACGACGCCCCGGTTCGGGCGCTCGCCGACGTCATCGACACTCTTAGCTGACGTCCGGTTGAGCTTGCCGGCCGGCGATCTCGGTTGCCTTCAGATGCGAAACCAATGGATAGATCGCCGAAAGTAGCGAAATCAGAAAGCCGATCCCGCCTTCCCGGATGCCGCCTCTGGCGACGTAACATTTCCAAAATCTCGAAATTGCCTTCCGGGCCATGCTCCTGGTTCGGCCGATCTCTCCCGTCGCGGCCATGTCCTCGGCCCGGAGGGTCGTATTACGGTCGAAGCGCCGCATCAACGTCGAAATATCGGCGGCGAAATTGTGTTGGAGCGGCGATTTGAGATCTTCGCCGCGCCGGCCCGTGAAATCGACCGCCGGATGCACCCGCTGCATGCCCCAGGTTTTTGCACCCTTGCGAAACAGACTACCGCGCCAGTCCGGCGCCAACGCCGCCATCCAACCGCCCTTGATCCAGCGTCCATGCACATGATTAGCGATCGGCAGAAAGTAAAAATCGG
Organism: Pseudomonadota bacterium; assembly: GCA_027620395.1. Taxonomy (GTDB): domain Bacteria; phylum Pseudomonadota; class Alphaproteobacteria; order Rhodospirillales; family Casp-alpha2; genus JAQBZY01. The sequence continues at coordinate 116 of JAQBZY010000344.1, read as the reverse complement.
CACTATCCGCACCGACGGCGGCGGCGATTTCCCGGGCCAATTCCGGAGATACCCATTCGTCGGCGTCGATTTCGAGAACCCACGGACCTCCACAGGCGTCAATGCCGGCATGCCGG
>JAQBZY010000343.1 GCA_027620395.1 Pseudomonadota bacterium | reverse complement strand
AATCACCGCGATGTGCAATTCGAAGGTGCCAGGAACATATCGGCGGAAGCCATGGCCGAGCCGCGCAAGGGCGACGGCAAGCCGAACCTGGTCAGGAACGCGGCCTGCTTCGGCTGCACCATCGGCTGCGGCCGGATTTCGACTATCGAGCGCAGCCACTATACCGTCGCCGAACGGCCGCAATACCAAGTCGCATCGGGTGGCCTCGAATACGAAGCTGCCTGGGCGTTGGGTGCGGCGACTGGTGTCGACGATTTGGATGCGCTGACGTTCGCCAACTTCGTTTGCAACGAACAGGGGTTTGATCCGATTTCCTTCGGTGCCACCGTCGGCGCGGCGATGGAGCTTTATGAGTCCGGGGTCATCACCGACAAGGATACCGGCGGTATAGAGCTCAAATTCGGCAGCGCCAAGGCGTTAACGGATTTGGCCGAACTGTGTGGCCGGGGCGAGGCATTCGGTGCCGAGATCGGTCTCGGATCGAAGCTACTTTGCGCCAAACACGGCAAGCCGGAACTGTCGATGTCGGTCAAGGGCCAGGAATTTCCGGCCTATGATTCGCGCGGCATCCAGGGCATGGGTTTGACCTATGCGACGTCGAACCGCGGTGCCTGTCATCTGCGTTCCTATACGGTGGCGTCCGAGATTTTGGGAATTCCGGAAAAGACCGATCCGCTATCCGCCGACGGCAAAGCCGGGTTGGTGAAAGCCTTCCAGGATGCGACGGCGGCATTCGACTCGGCCGGGCTCTGCATCTTTACGTCGTTTGCCTGGTCCCTGGAGGACGTGGCGCCGCAAATCGACGCCGCTTGCGAAGGTGAGTGGACGTCGGCGACGTTACTCGAAGTTGGCGAACGGATATGGAACTTGGAGCGTAAATTCAACAACGCTGCCGGCTTCACCGCCAAGGACGACAACTTGCCGGCGCGGCTGCTCAAGGATGCGGCAAAGACTGGTCCGGCCAAGGGGCTGACCAATCAACTGGCCAAGATGCTGCCGGAATACTACTCGCTTCGTGGCTGGACCAAGGATGGCGTCCCGACCAACGAGACGCTGAGCCGCTTAGGCGTCTGACGGATTAGGGGAGGGGCCTGGCTCCTCCCCAAACCCGCCGCCGGCCGGAACGCGTTGCCGGGCCGGCGATCTGCCGCGATTTCGGAGGAATACAGGAATGACCTACGTCATCATTGGGGCCGGCCCGTCCGGAGTCACTGCCGCCGACACCATCCGGGGCGTCGATCCGAAGGGCAAGATCGTGCTGTTGAGCGGTGAGCCGGAACCGCCGTATTCCAGGATGGCAATCCCCTATGTGCTGACTAATCTGATCAAGGAACCGGGCACTTATCTCAGAAAAGACAAGGACCACTACGGCGCCAAGGCGATCGAATACCAACAGGCAGCCGTGGAATCCGTCGATCCGAAGAAGAATACCGTCAAGCTCAAGGGCGGCGGCAGCCTGTCCTACGACAAGCTGCTGATCGCCACCGGCGCGCATCCGGTCAGACCGCCGATTGACGGGCTCGACCTGCCGGGCGTGCATCATTGTTGGACGCTCGAGGACTGCCGCAACATCATCCGGCTTGCCGATAAGGGCGCCGACGTGGTGCTGATGGGCGCCGGTTTTATCGGCTGCATCATCCTCGAAGCTCTGGCTGAGCGCGGCGTCAACTTGACCGTCGTCGAGGCGCTGGATCGGATGGTGCCCAGGATGATGAACGAGACCGCCGGCAACATGCTCAAGGCCTGGTGCGAAAATAAGGGGGTCAAGGTTCTGACCTCGACCAAAGTGACCAAATTGGAATCCTCGGCGGACAAGCGGGACACGCTCAAGGTCGACCTCGATAACGGGCAGAGCCTGCCGGCACATCTGGTCGTCGTTGCGACCGGCGTGCGTTCCAACATCGGGTTCTTGGAAAGTGTCGGTCTCAAGACCGATGTCGGAATCATCGTCGACAACCAGATGCGGAGCTCGGTCGACAATATTTATGCCGCCGGCGACTGTGCCCAGGGTCTGGACTTCACGACCGGCGAATGGGCGGTGCACGCGGTGCAGCCGACCGCCGTGGATCATGGTCGCATTGCCGGGCTCAACATGGCCGGACAGGTCGCGGAATACAAAGGCAGCGTGCAGATGAACGTCTTGGATACCATCGGCCTGATCTCGGCCAGCTTTGGTAAGTGGGACGGGGTCAAGGGTGGCGATCACGCCGAGGCCATCGACGCCGAAAACTTCCGCTACATGCGGCTCGAATTCGACGGCGAGCGAATCGTCGGCGCGCTCAGTCTCGGCCGCACCGATCATGTCGGCGTGCTCAGGGGCCTGATCCAGACCCGGATCCGGCTCGGCGAATGGAAACAACGCCTAATTGCCGATCCGCACCTGATCGCCGAGGCCTATGTCGCCTGCTCGCAGTAACCGGGCCGGCCGTTGGCGATGAATATCCGGGTCAAGCTCTATGCGTCGCTGGCCGAGTATCTGCCGTCCAGCGCCATCAAAAATGAAATCGATGTCGATTTCACCGAAGGCGCCACACCGGCAACGGTGATCGCCAAACTCGGCCTGCCTGAAAAAATGTGCCACATGGTACTGGTCAACGGCGTCTACGTGGCGCCGGGGGACCGGACGGTGACGACACTTAAGGACGGCGATCATTTCGCTGTCTGGCCGCCGGTCGCCGGCGGATGAAACTCCAAACGCGGGTCATCGAAAAGAAAATGGGCATCACGCATGCCGATTTTCGCCGGCTTCTTGCTGTCGCGCTTGGCGGCAATGCCGTCGAGGCTGGCGGCAGCTTCTCGTACACGCCGGCACCCGGAAAAACGTTGCGCTTGGGCCTAAGCCCCGAGGGAGTGCGAAAAATTGCGCTTCTGGAAATGCCGATGACGCGGGTGACACTCACGTTCGAAGGCTATTCCGACGCCGAGCACAATGCCGCCATGGCGCTGTTCGATCGCGCCTTTCAGCGCGGCGGCGGTTGATCGCCGCCTTCACCCCAGCTTTCCATCGGAAGCCCGGGCGGTGCATGGCGGCGTCCCGGAAACCACTGCCAAAGAAGTGACCCCGGACACAGTACCCGACTCTTTTCATAACACCAACTCCATCAACGGTTTCCGAGGAATATTTGGCTTGAA